>CANQOU010000013.1 GCA_947625565.1 uncultured Clostridia bacterium | reverse complement strand
ACCGCCGTATGCCGAACGGCACGTACGGTGGTGTGAGAGGGAATAAATAAAATAATTATTTGTTCTCTACTCGATTGATATTGAAAAAAATATAAAAAAATAATATAATTATAAAGTATAAAAAAACTTTAAAAGAGTAAAATAAAATTTAGAAAGGAAGAAATATGCAAACAATATCAAGTAAAGAAAATGAATATATTAAACATATAAAAAAGTTGAAAGATAAAAAATATAGAGATTTAAGCAATGAATATGTTATTGAAGGAATTAAGTTAATATCAGAAGCTATACAAGAAAAAGTACAAATCAATCAAATTGTAATTTGCGATGATTGTGAAAAAACAGAATCAATACCAAAAGACTTAATGTATGAAATTGCTAAATATGAATGTATATATGTAACAAAAAAAGTATTTGAAAGCATTACAAGTGTTGTTGCTCCCCAAGGAATTATTGCTATTTTAGAAAAAACAAATCCAAATCAACAAATTAACTATGATGAAGATATTTTAATAGTATTAGATGATATTCAAGACCCAGGAAACTTGGGAACAATTTTAAGAACAGTAGATAGTATCGGCTTGACACAAATTTTAGTATCAAAAGGAACAGCAGATGTATTTAATCCAAAAGTTGTACGTTCAACAATGGGAGCAATTTTTAGAGTTAATATTATTGAATGTGAAGATTTAAGTAAAACTTTAAAAGAAGTAAAAAAACATAAATTTGAAGTTGTAGCAACCTCTTTACAGACAGATAAAAGTATTTATGATATTAAATATTATAAAAAAGCAATAGTCATTGGAAATGAAGCAAATGGAGTATCAAGACAAATCCAAGAAATAGCAGATAAAAAAATAAAAATTCCTATGATAGGTAAAACAGAAAGTTTAAATGCATCTGTTGCTACAGGAATTATAGGATATGAATATGTAAGACAAAAAATATTATTGACAAAAAAATAATGGTACAATATAATAAAGCCATAGGGAGAGAAGTATATGAAAAAGTATTTATGTGAATGTATAGGAACAGCGGTACTTGTATTATTTGGTTGAGGAAGCGCAGCACTTTTAGGGGGAACATTAGGTATTGCTCTAGCATTCGGATTATCAATTGTAGCTATGGCATATGTTATAGGAAATATATCAGGATGTCATATTAATCCAGCAGTATCTTTAGCAATACTAATTAATAAAAAATTAACAGTAAAAGACTTTATTAGATATGTAATTGCACAAGTTATCGGTGCAGTAATAGGAATTCTTTATGGAATTATTGCATGTTCTGGACTAGATGTTGCATTAACAGTATTAGGAGCAATCATTACAGAAGTTGTTTTAACATATACAATTTTAAGAGTAACATCTAATGAAAGTAAATCACAAATAGCATGTGTTGTTATCGGATTAACACTAGCATTTGTACATATTATGGGAATTCAATTAACAGGAACATCTGCAAACCCAGCCAGAAGTTTAGCACCTAGCACCAGCATTATTTTTAGGTGGAGAAGCATTAAAACAAGTATAAGTATTCATCTTAACACCATTAGCAGGTTCTGCAATAGCAGCATTTACATTTAAATTTTTAAATAAAGAAGAAAATAATTAGAAAAATACAAAGATATTTTAGAGTGCGGATAAAGTATCTGCACTCTAACTTTTATAAATAATATATAAAAAGGAATGAAATGAAAAAATGATAATACATACTGTAATGGTTGAACCTGAAATTCCACAAAATACAGGAAATATCGCGAGAACCTGTGCAATAACCGGGTCAAAGTTACATTTGGTGCATCCTTTAGGCTTTAAGATAGATGAAAAATCAATAAAAAGAGCAGGGCTAGATTATTGGGATAAAGTTGAGATAGAAGAACATAATTCATTGAAAGATTTTTTAAACAAGTATAAACCAGAAGAGAACAATATGTTCTTTGCAACAACAAAAGGAAAAACAAAATATACAGATATAGATTATTCACAAATGAATGAAGTTTTTATTTTATATGGAAAAGAAACAAAAGGATTACCAGAAGAATTACTAAAGAAATATTTAGACACAAAAACAATACGAATACCAATGTTATCTACATTAAGGTCATTAAATTTATCAAATTCTGTTGCAATAATTACCTATGAAATATTAAGACAACATAAATTTGAAGACCTACAAGAAGTAAGTACATATTTTGATAAATAATATAAAAATAATTGCTAAAAATAAAGCAATTATTTTTTTGATAGTGAAAACAAATCAACAATCCATTTAATGATTTCATTTTCATTATATAAATTAACAAAATAATTTTTTACAAAAGGAATTTGAAAAATTGCTAATAGAATAAGAATAATAACTAAAATAGTAATAAGATTTTTTAAATGTTGCTTAAAAGTCTTTTTATATTTTATTTTATAACCACGATTTTTTAAATCTTGAATATATGCATCATAATAAGCTTTTTCAATAGCCTGTTTTTTCTCTAACTCAAATTGAAGTTGCTGTTGCTTCTGTATATAGTCATCTTGAATTTGCTGTTTTTGTACAGCAGTATTAATAACATTAGTAGTATTTGGCTTAAGAGGAATATCCTTTGAAGTGACTACTTGTTTTTTTCTTGCTGGCTATTTCTCAATTTTTCTTGTTCAAAATTTTCAAGTTCAAAATCATAAGATTTTCTTTTTTCTTGATTAGAAATAACATCATAAGCTTCATTAAGCTCTTTCATTTTTTGTTCAGCATATGTTTTATCAATCCCATCTTGTAAATCAGGATGATATTTTTTTGCTAATGTCTTATAGACTTTTTCTATTACTTCTTGTGAAGCAGACTGTGAAACTTCTAATATTTCATAATAGTTTTTCATAATTTTCTCCTAAATATATTGCTATAAATATGATAGCATAATTAAATAGAAAAATAAATAGATATATGAAATTTGTGAGTCACTCCATAAATAGGATTAACATAAAATATAATAGGCAATAGAAAAGGAGGGACTTATGGAAAAAATATTAGAAGTAAAAAATATCAGTAAAATTTATCAAACTCCTAAAGGAGAAATAAAAGCCTTAGAAAATATAAATTTTAAACTCAAAGCTGGTGAATTTGTCAGTATTATTGGACCTAGTGGATGTGGAAAATCAACACTATTATCAATAATTAGTGGATTAGAAGAAAAAACAGAAGGTGAAATATTTATACAAGGTAAAAAAGTGGAAGGAATATCTAAAGAAATAGGATATATGTTACAAAAAGATTGCCTATTAGAATGGAGAACAATTTGGAGTAATGTTATGTTAGGACTAGAACTCAAAGGAATAAAAAGCAAAGAAAGTAACGAATATGTAAAAAAATTACTTCAGAAATATAATTTATATGAATTTAAAGATAAATATCCACAAGAATTATCAGGTGGTATGAGACAAAGAGTAGCACTTATTAGAACTTTAGCCATAAAACCTAAAATTTTGTTATTAGATGAAGCTTTTTCAGCATTAGATTATCAAACAAGAATAATGGTAACAAATGATATATACAATATTTTAAGAAAAGAAAACATTACAGCACTTATTGTTACACATGATATATCTGAAGCAATTAGTATGTCAGATAGAGTAATTGTCTTAACAAAAAGACCAGGAACAATTAAGGATATTCATACAATAGAATTTGAAGAAGAAGAAAGAAATCCAATAAGTTGTAGAGAAAGTCCAAAATTCAGCAAATATTTTAATACATTATGGAAGGAGTTGGGCGTTGATGAAAACAAATGATAGAAAAAAATATCTACAAAAAAGAAGAAAAAATAAAATACTTGTTGCGGTAACTCAAATTTTTATACTAATTGCATTTTTAGGTATATGGGAATGGATGGCAAATAAAGAAATTATAGATAGTTTTATTACGAGTCAACCAAGTAGAATATGGGCAACACTAACAAATTTAGGAGCAAATGATTTAATTCATCATATACAAGTTACAACATATGAAACTGTTGTAGGCTTTTTATTAGGAACAACATTAGGAATAGTTATTGCTATTATTTTATGGTGGTCAAATTTTTTAGCAAAAGTAGCAGACCCATATCTTGTTGTATTAAATAGTTTACCTAAAGTAGCCTTAGGCCCAATTATAATTATATGGGTAGGAGCAGGAACTCAAGCAATTATAGTTATGGCTATTGCTATTTCTCTTATAGTTACAATTTTAGAAAATCTAAATGGATTTCTTAGGACAGATGAAAATTTAATAAAGATGGCAAAAACATTTAAAGCAACTAAATTTCAAATTTTGACCAAAATAATATTGCCAGCAAATATTTCAACATTTATAAGTTCACTTAAAGTAAATATAGGATTATCATTAGTAGGAGTAATATCTGGAGAATTTTTAGTATCAAAAGCAGGATTGGGATATTTGATTGTATATGGTGGGCAAGTATTTAAATTAGACTTAGTTATGACAAGTGTAATTATTCTAGGAATTTTAGCAGGTATAATGTATGGTATAGTTGTTTTATTAGAAAGATGTATTTTAAACAGCAAAAAATTTAAGTAAAGAAAACTCACACATTCATTATATAAACATAAAATATACTAAATAAATTATAAGGAGGAATATAATGAAGAAAAAGTTAATTATTACTATTGCTGTGGTTATAATTGTTGTTATAGCTGGAATTACAATGGGAATTCTAAACCAAAAAGATGAAACAAACACAGTAGAACGAAAGAAAATTGCTGTAAATGAAGTAACACGTTCAATATTCTATGCTCCTCAGTATGTTGCCATAAACAATGGATACTTTGAAGAAAATGGAATAGATATTGAACTTACAACAGGTGGAGGAGCAGATACTGTTATGACAGCTGTACTTAGTGACCAATGTGATATTGGTTTTGCTGGACCAGAAGCATCAATATATGTTTATAACGAAGGAAAAGAGGATTATACACAAGTATTTGCACAAATGACTAAAAAGGATGGCTCTTTTTTAGTTGCAAAAACTAATACAAATAATTTTAATTGGCAAGATTTAAAAGGAAAAACAGTTATACCAGGTAGAAAAGGTGGAGTTCCATATATGACATTAGAGTATGTATTAAAACAAAATGGAATTAATCCTCAAACAGATGCTAATTTAGATGATAGCATAAAATTTGACTTAATGGCAGGAGCATTTACTAGTGGAGATGCAGAGTATGTTACTTTATTTGAACCTACAGCATCTTTAACACAAAATGAAGGAAAAGGATATATTGTAGCATCTGTTGGAAAAGCAGCAGGAGAAATACCATACACAGCATATTTTGCAAAGAAAAGTTATATAGAAAAAAATGAAGATACTATTCAGAAATTTACAAATGCAATATATAAAGGGGAACAATGGGTAAAAGAACACTCAGCAGAAGAAATTGCCAAAGTAATTAGTAGCTTCTTCCCTGACACAGAAGAAAAACTAATTGCAACTGCTGTACAAAGTTATAAAGACATAGATGCTTGGAATGAAACACCTGTATTAAAAGAAGAAAGCTTTAATAAATTACAAGAAGTTATGACATTAGCAGGTGAACTTGAAACAAAAGCACCATATGATAAAATAGTAAATAACAAATTCAGTGAAAATGTAAAATAATTGTGTCAAATTTTGGGAGGTTTTGTCGAATATATTGCAAACCTCTTTTTTTTATGTTAATATAAACGAGAAATTGAAAAGAATATTTTAAATCTTTAAAAATTTATATCTAAAAAACCCCAAAAGTTTATAAGTATCTAAAAACTTAAATTAAGTGAAAAGGAGAGGTTAGTTGTTAACATTTACTTACAACGATTATTTAGATTGCATAGGAAACAAAAAAATATTAAAAGCAATAAAAATAGAAAACAAAAGAAATCAAATTAACAAAAGCTTCAAACAAGAGCAATATGAACAAAATAATAAAATAGATAAAATTAATGATAAGTTAATTGAAAAAGAAACAGAAGTCGCAAATTTTATAAATGATTTTTTTAAAACTAAAAATTGGGAAATTAATTCTAATACACTAAAAAGATTTTATATCCAAAACAAATCTATCATATATCAGTATAAAAAAAGAGAAATATATTTTCTCATAAAACACCAAAAAGAACCAAATTATAATATAGCATATAGTGTTTTGGTGGAATGTACTGAATTTATACAAAACTGGAAAACCACACACATACATTATAAACAAGCAGCAATTATAGTTCCAATTATTATTTATACAGGAACTGAAAAATGGAACAAAGCTCCAAATACTTATATTAAATATACTAATTTTAAAGAGCATGGTATGAATTTAACATATAATTTTATAAACTTACAAAACTATGAACCAATAAAGCTAATAAAAAATAAATCTCTGATTAGTAGTGTGAATTTATTAAAAATGCAAATCAGTAAAAAAATGAAAAAAAGCATTATAGAATTACTGAAAAGAAAAATAAAATATGCTGATATATACACGCAAATACAGGATGTTGAAGAAACGATCTTATAAATAAATATTTACAAATAAATTAAAAATATCATTGACAATATATAACTAATAGTGATATATTTGCTGTTGAGTAGGAGGAATAAATATGGCAATAGATTACAAACTTATTGGAAAAAGAATAAAAGAAGAAAGAATAAAAAAACACCTTACACAAGAAGAAATGTCAGATAGGATAGATACCTCAGTAAGTTTTTATAATAGACTGGAAACAGGTGCTTCACAAATAAATTTAAAAAGGATAGTGCAAATTGCAGAAATACTAGATACACCAATAGGGTATTTTATTACTGGAATTAAGGAAAATGAAGGAGAATATCTAAATCAAGATTTTAAGAATATATTAAAAAGATGTACGCCCCAAAAGCAAAGATTTATATATCAATTAGCAGAACTAGTAGCAAAGTACCTATAAAAATATCTCTTTACAAAAAATCAAAAATGATATACACTAAGTACGGTGGTAAAATATGTATTTAAAAAGAATAGAAATGCAAGGGTTTAAATCTTTTGCAGACAAAACAATCATCGAACTAAAAGAAGGAATAACAACAGTAATAGGGCCAAATGGTTCTGGAAAGAGTAACATATCAGATGCAATTAGATGGGTATTAGGAGAGCAAAGTATTAAATCATTAAGAGGGTCAAAATCATTAGATATAATATTTGCAGGTACTCAAAATAGAAAATCTTTAGGATTTGCAGAAAGCTCACTTGTATTTGATAATACAGATGGAGCTTTACCAATTGAATATACTGAAGTTACGGTTACAAGGAAGCTATATAGAAGTGGAGAAACAGGCTATTATATAAATAAAGTACCTTGTAGATTAAAAGATGTTTTAGAATTATTTATGGATACAGGAATAGGAAAAGACGGATATTCTATTATAGGTCAAGGGAAAATTGATGAGATTTTAAGTAATAAATCTGAAGATAGAAGACACATATTTGAAGAGGCAGCAGGCATTGTTAAATATAGAAATAGGAAAGAAGAGTCAGAAAAAAAATTAGAACATACAAAACTAAACCTATTAAGAATAAATGATATTATATCAGAAATAGAAGGAAACTTAGAACCATTAAGTAACCAAGCAGAAAAAGCTAAAAAATATCTTAATTTGCGAGATGAGTTAAAAAGCATAGAGGTAGGTTTGTTTTTGCACAATATCGAACAAAACAAACAAGAATTAGAAAAAGTAACTGAAAATGAAACTGTTACAAAAGGACAATGTGAGGAAGAAGAAACTAAACTAGAAAGAGCAAAACATGCTAAAGAGGAGCTAAAAAATGCTATTGACGAAATTACAAATAAAATAGAAAATATGTCAAATATTGGTTTTCAAAGCCAAAAAGAAATTGAAATGTTAAATGCAGATATTAGTGTAGCACAAACAAGAATTACTAACAATGAAGAAAATCAAACAAGATTTATGCAAGAAATTGAAGAAAAAACAATTAGACTACAAGAATTAGAAGAAGAAGAAAAACAAAAAGAGGAAAAACGTGAAAATTTGCTTCAAAACAAAGAGAAATTTGTAAAAGAGTTATCTCAAAAGCAAGCAGAGTTAGACAAATTAACTCAAAAGCTTTCTAGTAAAGAATTAGAAATAGAAAACTATAAAAAGAAAGTAGAAGAAAATACAGACCAAAAATATGAAAAGCAATCACAAATACAAGAAAAAGAAATAAATTATGAAAATGATGAAAAAAGGCAAAAACAAATAGCACAAGATTTACAAAGCAATATATCAGAATTAGATAATGCTCGTATGCAAAAAGAAGAAATTGCTAAAGAATTTTATGAAATCGAGTCCAAAAGAAATAAAACACAAAGCGAATTAGATAAAATAAACAAACAAAAAGAAGAAGCAACAGAAAAAATAAAAGAATATGAAACAAAAATAAAATCTTTAGAAAATGAAATGCGAATTAAAGAATCAAGACAACGCTTTTTAATAGAGACAGAAAAGGAAAAAGAAGGCTATACAAAAAGTGTAAAAACATTATTAAAAGATTGTGAAACTAATTCAGAATTAAAAAAAGGTGTAGAAGGTGTTTTAGCTAATTTAATTGAAGTACCAGAAAATCTAGAAACAGCAATTGAAATGTGCTTAGGGTTATCTTTACAAAATATTGTAACAGATACAGAAGCAGATGCAAAAAAATTAGTAGAATATTTAAGAAAAAACAATATAGGGAGAGCATCATTTTTACCAATTACCTCTGTAAAAGGAAAGAAAATTGAAAAAATTAAAGGCAATGAAAAGGGTATTGTAGGTATTGCATCAGATTTAGTAAAATATAGTAAAAAACATGAACAAATAATATTAAACTTATTAGGAAGAACAGTTATTGTAGATAATATGGACACAGCAATTAAAGTAGCAAAACAAAATGCATATTCATTTAGAATTGTTACTATTGGTGGAGATGTAATAAATCCATCAGGAGCTATCACAGGTGGTGCTGTAAATAAAAAAACAGTTAATATTTTAGGTAGAAGCAAGGAAATTGAAAGGCTTGGAAAAGAAATAAAGAAATTGCAAGATAAAATAAAAGAACTACAAGATAAAAAGCTAGAAATTGAAAAATCAATGAAAACCACTTTTGATACAGCAGCAACTTTAGAAAAAGAATTACAAGAAAAAGAAATTTCTTATGCAACTCAAAAACAAAAAATCGAAAACTTTGAAGAAAAAATAAACAAGCTAGAAGAACGTATGCAGAAACTAAAAAACGAACAAACTCAATTAGAAGAAAATAAAAAGCAAGTAATAGCACAAAAAGAAGAAATTCAAAAAGAAATTGAAAGCTTAACTGAGGAAACAGAAAAACTAACACAAAAAATCAATGAATTTGCAGAATTAAACAAAGATGACCAAAAATACATAGATGATTTGAATTTTGATATTACAAATTTAAAAATATCAGTATCTTCTTTTGACGAAAGTGAAAATTCTATCGAAGAAATAAAAGAAAGAATAAATCAAGAAAAAGAAGTAAACCAGAAAGCTATTGAAAATAAAAAAGAACAAATAGAAAATAGCAAACAGGAAAATGTTAATTTAGAACAATCAATACAAGAAATTAAAGATAAGATTGAAAAAATAAAAGAAGATGTAAAAAACAGTAGTGTAAAGGTAGAAGAATTAAAACAGGATAGAAAAGACAAAAATGAAAAACTAGAAATTCAAGAAGAACAAATTACTGAAAAATTTAGCATAATAGAAGATTTAAAAAGCCAACTTGTAAAATTAGAAGTTAAGAAAAATAAAGCCCAAGAAGAAATTACAGAAATTATAAATAAATTATGGGAGGAATATGAATTAACACCAAACAATGTAGAAGGATATGAAAAACCAACTAATGTTGCAAATACAAAGAAAAGAGTAAATGAATTAAGGACACAAATGAGAGATATTGGAAGTGTTAATTTAGATTCAATAGAAGAATATAAAAACTTAAAAGAACGTTATGATTTTATGAGTGAGCAACGTTTAGATTTAGAAGGCACAATGTCAAAATTAAGAAAAATTATTACAGATATAACACAAATTATGAGAGAGCAATTTAAAGAAAAATTCAAAGAAATAAATAAGAATTTTGGAGATGTTTTTGCTGAATTATTTGGTGGAGGAAAAGCAGAAGTTAAATTAGAAGATGAAGAAAATCTTTTAGAATGTGGTATAGAAATAACTGCACAACCACCAGGAAAGAAATTACAAAATATGATGTTGTTATCAGGAGGAGAAAAAGCTTTAACAGCTATTGCATTACTGTTTGCAATTCTAAAAATCAATCCAGCACCATTCTGTGTATTAGATGAAATTGAAGCAGCACTTGATGATGTGAATGTATATAGATATGCAGAATATTTAAAGAAATTTGCGAAAGATACACAATTTTTAGTTATAACTCATAGGAAAGGAACTATGGAAGCGGCAGACAGCGTATATGGTGTTACAATGGAGGAAAACGGAATTTCAAAATTACTTTCAATGAAATTAAAACAGTAAAATAAAGTTAATAAATTTTGAAGGAAAAGAATTCAAGACATGAATTCTTTTCTTGCCGTTTTTGTTAAAAATGCAAAAAACTATTGCCAAAAATATGAAATAAAATTATAATAAAAAAAGAATTGCATAAAATGAAGTAATTAAATAAACTTTTCTTGAGGAGGATAAAATGTCGTCAAAAAATAAACAAGGTTTCTTACAAGGTGTAGTAACACTGATGTTTTCACAAGTTCTAATTAAACTATTGGGAATGGTATATACTTTATATTTAACAAATAGACAGGGATTTGGGGACGAAGGAAATGGAATTGTAGCAAGTAGTTATCAAATCTATGCAATGTTACTTACAATATCTTCTATAGGTGTTCCAAGTGCAATATCAAAACTTGTATCAGAAAGAGTAGCAGTAGGAGACCATAAAGGGGCATATCGTATTTTCAAAATTGCATTTGCTACATTTGCAGTAATAGGACTTATTGGAAGCTTAATGCTATTCTTAGGAGCACATGTTATTGCATATAATTGGTTACAAATTCCAGAAGCTGAAATGACACTTGTTGCATTATCACCAGCAATTTTCTTTGTGGCAATTAGTTCTGTAATGAGAGGATATTGCAATGGAAGACAAAATATAAAAGCAACTGCTAGGTCACAAACACTAGAACAAGTTTTTAAAACAGCATTAACAATTATAATAGTAGAAATTGTTGCAATTATATCACATGTTTCAACAGAATGGATGGCAGCAGGAGCAACACTTGCAACAACACTTGCAACATTTGCTGGATTTGGGTATTTATATTTATATTATCAAACTATCAGGAAAGAAATTGCAAGAGAAGTAAAATCAACTACAAATTATCAATATGAAAGAGTAAAAACAATTATAAAAAAAGTATTGTTAGTATCATTACCAATTTCACTAACTGCAATAATGTCATCATTAAATAAAAATATAGATTCTTTTACAGTAGTTAGAAGTTTAAAACAATTTTTAACAGAAAGCGAAGCAGTTGCACAATATGGTATCTTAGGAGGAAAAGTAGATATGCTAACCAGTTTACCATTATCTATCAATGTAGCATTTGCTACTGCTCTAGTACCAGCTATATCTGCTGCAAAGGCAAAAAAAGATACTGAAACAATTACTAAAAAGACATCATTTTCATTATTGATATCTATGCTTATAGGATTACCTTGTACTGTAGGAATGTGCATATTTGCAGGCCCAATTTTAAATCTACTATTTCCAAATGCAAGTAGTGGAGAGCTTATATTACAAATTAGTAGTTTAACAATTTTCTTTACAATATTAGACCAAACTATAAATGGAGTATTGCAAGGTTATGGAAAACTTATGATACCGGCAGTTTCACTAGGATGTGGGGTACTTGCAAAATTAGTTTTGAATCTTATACTAGTTCCAAATCCTGCTTTTGGAGCATCTGGCGCAGCGTGGGCTTCTGTAGTATGTCATGCAGTAGCATTTACAATAGCAAGTACATCATTAAGAAGGAATGTAAAACTAGATTTACCATTTATCAAGATATTTATAAAACCAGTTATAGCAGTAACAATTATGGGAATTTGTTCATATTTTCTATACACCGTTTTATTAGGAATGATGGCACAAAAACTAGCTACAATTATAGCAATAATAATAGCAATAATAATATATGGTTTAGCTATCATAGCTTTAAAAATTTTTAATGAAGAAGAAATTATTCAAATACCTAAAGGAGAAAAAGTCTTCAAAATGTTGAAAAAATTAAAAATTTATTAAATTTTTTGAAAAAAAAGAAGGATTTTAAGGAATTTTGGCGAATATTTTTAAATAGAAGTACAAATACCGCTAAGTTCAGGCGATAAAAGTACATAATATTAAATCTTATAGGAGGTAATTTAAATGAACAAAGCTGAATTAATCGCAGCAATGGCTGCAAAAACAGGAGACACAAAGAAAGCAGCTGAAGCATCAGTTAATGCATTCGTAAGTGTTGTAACAGACGCATTAAAAAAAGGAGATAAAGTTCAACTAGTTGGATTTGGATCTTTCGAAGTAAGAAAAAGAGCTGCTAGAAAAGGAAGAAATCCACAAACTAAAGAAGAAATCAAAATTCCTGCATCAAAAGCTCCAGTATTCAAAGCTGGTAAAGCATTAAAAGATTTAGTAAACAAAAAATAGAAATTAAAAAATAACATATAAATATATGAACCCAATTAGATTTTCCTAATTGGGTTTTTATTTTTTATTCTTTAATTGTAATATGAACATCACGTAATTGCTCACGCCTTATATTGCTTGGTGCTCCCATCATTAAATCTTCAGCTTTGCTATTTAGAGGGAAAGCAATAACTTCGCGAATACTATCTGAATCCGTTAATAACATAAGCATTCTATCAATACCAGGTGCAATTCCTGCATGTGGAGGTACACCAAATTGAAAAGCTGTATATAAAGCACCAAATTTTGTTTTTACTTCTTCTTCTGTATAACCAGCCATTGTGAAAGCTTGTAGCATAATATTTATATCATGGTTACGAACAGCACCAGAAGATAATTCAATACCATTACATACTATGTCATATTGGTATGCCAAAATATCCAAAGGATCTTTATTCTTTAAAGCATCTAAGCCTCCCTGTGGCATAGAAAATGGATTATGACTAAATCCTAACTTATTTTCTTCATCCATCTCAAACATTGGAAAATCAGTAATCCAAGCAAAAGAAAATAAGTTTTCATCAATTAAATTTAAGCGTTTACCTAATTCTATTCTAATTTGTCCGGCAAGTTCTGTTGCACGTTTTTCATTATCTGCAATAAAGAAAATTGTATTTCCTTTCTCTAAATTACCTAATAATAATAGCTCTTGTTTAAGATTTTCAGGAATGAATTTATCAATAGGTCCTTTATAACTCAAATCTTCTTGTACCTCTAAATATCCAAGCCCTGTCATACCTATAGACATTGCAAAATCAAGCATTTTTTCGTGAAATCCCTTTGAAAATTGCCCACTAACTTTGATAGCTCTAACAGTTCTATTTATGAAAGGTTTAAAGGTACATTTTTTAAAGAATTCAGATAAATCAATGATGATTAAAGGATTTCTCAAATCTGGTTTATCTGTTCCATATTTAAGCATAGCATCTTTATAGCTTATTCTTGGAAAAGGATAACTTGCAATTTTTTTATCAGAAAACTTTTTAAATGTATTATACATAACTGGCTCAATTACATTAAATACATCTTCTTGTGTACTAAAGGACATCTCCATATCTAATTGATAAAATTCTCCAGGAGCTCTATCAGCTCTTGCATCTTCATCACGGAAACAAGGTGCAATTTGAAAATATTTATCAATACCAGAAGCCATCAATAATTGTTTGAATTGTTGAGGGGCCTGAGGCAATGCATAAAACTTACCTGGATGTAATCTACTTGGAACCAAATAATCTCTTGCACCTTCTGGAGAAGAGCTTGTAAGTATAGGAGTTTGAACTTCTAGAAATCCTCTTTCTATCATTTGTGTTCTTAAATATTGGATAACTTTGCTACGTAATAAAAGATTTTCTTTTAATCTATTACTTCTAAGATCTAAATAACGATATTGCAAACGCAAATCTTCACGGACATCTTGATTTGCATTTATTTCAAAAGGCAAGTTTTTTGTTCTTTTTCCTAAAACTTCAATTTTTTCAATGCGAATTTCAACTAATCCGGTTTCTAATTTTGAATTAATTGTTTCTTCATCACGTTTTTTTACTTCGCCATATACACTAACTGTTGACTCAATAGGAATATGAGAAGCAAAATCTACATCTTGCGAATCAGCAGATGTTACAACTTGAGTAATTCCATACATATCACGTATATCTAAAAAAACAAGACCACCTAAATCACGAATAGTTTGTACCCAACCAGCTATTTTTACCTTTTTTCCAATATCTTCTAATCTAATTTCATTACAAGTATGTGTTCTATATGAACTCATATAAATCCTTCCTTTCTTTTGGGCATCAAAAAACGCCCATGCATAATGCAGGGACGAAATATTTTCCGCGGTACCACCCAGCTTGAAAATGTATAACATTTTCCACTCTTGATATATGCTCCAATATGTTTCACAAATTAGGTTGAACTCAAAGGGTTTACAGCCAATGACCCTTATTCTCTTACAGTAACTTCTAATCGCTTTGTATTGTACAAACGCATAATTTAATATATTGTTTACTATTTTACAAATTTTATTCAAGTTTGTCAAGTAAAATCAATAAAAATTATAAAAAAATATTGTAAAAAATTTCTTGATGTAGTAGAATAAAAAAGAGGGGATAAAATGGAAAAAATAACGGTAGATGAAAAAAATAAAAGAAGGATACAAAAGTATATAGAAGCTCAAGAAACTTTTTTAGGATATGATGAAGATATAAATTTATTAGATAAAGAAAACAAATTAACAGAAAAGCTTGCAAGACCAGTGTTTACAAGCTTAATGAATGATGCAAATAGAATAAGAAATATACTAACATCGAATGAAAATGGCGAATTTGAAAAACAGATACAAGAAACATATTATGAATATGATAAAATTCCGAAGCCAGAAGAATTGAAAAAAGATGGCTTTTATGATGGACTATATAAATATATGAGTTTAGAAGAAGTTTACTCTAATATGCAAATAGCTTTTAAAATGATAGAATTAGACAAACAATATTATGAGTGTAGAGATATAAGAAATATTGCAGATACAGTAATAAATTCAATTAATGGAATAGAAAAATACAAAATTGAATTAGGTCTAGAAGAAAAAGAAGAATTAGAAAAAATAAAAGAAGAACTAAGAAATTTATTAGAACAAAGTGAAACAGATGTAAAATCAATTCAAGATAGAGTTGATATATATAATACTTATGCAATAAATATTTGGAATGCATATTTGACAGATGTAAATAGTACGCAAAATGACGAATATAGATGGCTTGTCCATAATTTAAGCAAAGGGCCATTAGAAGGAGAATTTAGGGACAAGTATATGTCTACATCTTTAATTACTAATAACATGATGGGGTTATATGGAAGTGCAAACTATGGATTGATAATTAAACCAAAGCATATAGTAAGTGCAAGTTATGGAGATACATATACTTTTAATTATAAGGATGAAGACATATTTATTAACAAACCACCAATATTATTACCTCAAGAAATAGAAGAGACTTGTATTAGAAAAACAATCGAAGCAAATGGAGAAATGCTAAATTATGAGAAAAAACCAATTTACCCAGAAATTGTTGTGGACGAATATGAAATTGAAGGTATATACTATATAAGCTATGGAGAAAAAGAATTAGCAAGAGATTACAAAAAAGCTAAAAATACTGCTGAGAAAAGAGGAATTCCATTAGTAGAAAGAGATATTAGTAAATATAGAGTTCAGCATGGATTAGAACCAATGACTGAATCAGCTAAAAAAAGCTTCTGTGGAAATATATTAAGAATATGTTGTGATGGGGATAAACAATTACAAGAAGCATTTGATATACATTATCATACTTTTGTTGAAGCTCATTATCAAGAACTTTATAAGAAATATATGGAATTAAAACAAAAGGGAGATTGTTCAACAGAAGACATATTAAAAGAATTTTCAAAAATATCTAGAAATGGTCAGTTTAGTAAAATTTTTGAAAAAATTAACCAATTCTATTTAAAAGCAGATGAAGAAGAAAACCAACTAAATGGAAAAAATGAAAAAGATATTAAGCAAGAAGAAATTCAAATGCCTCAGATTGAAAGTAATCAATGGATGAATAGATTTAAATTTTGGTATGGAGCAATAGACAGAGTATCAAAAAGTGTAAAACCTAAATTTATAACAATAAAATTAGATATAGTAAATGAAATGAATGATATAATGCATAGAGATATATCAAAAGAACAACAAAGAACCAACTAATGAAAAAATAGCAAAATGAAAGGAAGGTAACTAGTCTTGAAGGAAGAATATAGACAAGCTTTTACAGAAGTTTATGAGATTTTTAAATTGATGCCACAAGAGCTATTAGATAAAATACCTGAAAATTTTTATCAAATGATAGAAGAAGAAAGGGATACATTATATAAACCTAATATTAAAGAACCTATAGAAAATCAAACTTTAAAGAATGAAACAGTAATAATTCTAGGTTTAATTTATAGAGACTTTCTTTGCTCACCAGAAGAAAGAAAAGAATTAAAAGAAAAAGATGCAAAAGATATACAGGAAGTCAAAGAATTAATGCAAAACGAATCAAGAAAAAAATATAATCCTGATGATATATTTGAAGGTAAACAAAAGAAGAAGAAGACTAAAGAAAATTCTATGGTTACGCAAGAAAAATGGTATCAAAAAATATTTAATATAATAAAGAGCATTTTTTCATAATAGAAAATAAAAAGCAGGGCAGATAAAATTTGTTCTGCTTTTAAACTTGCAAAGTAAAAAAGATCAATGGATACTTGTAGAAAAGTGTCGAAAATTGCGATGAAAAGTATGCTACAAATACTTGAACAATCAATTTTTTTATGTTAATATAAAGTCATTCTAATTTTAAAATCTATTTATTTTTATTCGAAAAAATTTCCAAAAACAAGAAAAATAGTAAAAAAAAGAAGATTTTTTAAGAAACAACAAATATTTACTAATAAATTAAATTTGATATATAAGAAAAGATGATGTAAAATAAGAAAGACTAACTATTAATTGTCAATAGTTTTTTGAAAAAATTTTTTTAATAATTTGTTAGATAAAAATTTGCATAA
>CANQOU010000012.1 GCA_947625565.1 uncultured Clostridia bacterium | reverse complement strand
TCCAAACTTTTCGTTTGCCATTATATGAGACCATACAGTTGGTAATCTGTTTTCTTTATTCATTCTAATAATATATTCTCTGCCATCACTTGAGAATGCTCCATATTCATTATTATATTTTAAATCTATCATTTCTCTCAATATATCGTTATCTATTTCATTTTCTTCTACAATCATTGGCACTTGCTCTTCATCATCAATCATTTTATTTTTATCAATATATTCTTCTTCTATTTCATTCATAACATTTTTTATACTACCTTTATCACTATCAATAATAACAGTTGCTACAAATGTTATTAATTCCATATCTTTTTTTGTTATTTCATTTTTATTTAATTCAAAAATGCCACCTCTTACATTTTTTAGATATGCCATGTTTAAATTAAAAATAAGATTTTCAATTTCTTCTCTTACATAGTTTTGATAACTATGTCTTTCTTCATCAATCAAAACTAATTCTACTTGTATTTTTTTTACTCTAAAAAATTCATATGCCTTTAATATTTCTTTTACACAATCTATATCATTTGTATTGTGTATTTTAACTAATATAATTGGTAAATCTCCAGAGATTCCATATTTCCATAATTCACTTTGCTTATATGTTTGTTTTGGCAAATTTTTTAAATTCGCTTTTTTACATGGATTTGCAAAAAGAATATATGAAAGTATCTTTTGGTATTGTTCCATTTGAGGTGCTTTGATACGTAAGTATCTACTTTGTGCCTCTATTTTAGCTTTTGATATTTCAAAAGCTTTTTCAACTGCTTCTTTTGTTTTATATTTTTTAATATTTTCTAACAGTAACTCTTTGTTTTCCCCTACAGATAAAATTAAATTTAATTCTATTTTTTCCTGTGGTTTTAGTTTTATTGTTCTTTTTAATGCAATTATTCCTTCTGTTACTAATCCTATCTTTTGTGATAGTGGTGTTGAATTTTGTATCATTTCAGGCATTTTTATATTTCCTCTACCTGAAAATTTTTCTTTATCAATTTCATATTCTAGTTTACCAACAGTTTCACTATCTTTACTTAATAAACTTGTTACTAAGTATATTTCATTTTCACTTTCTTCTCTCTTTTTTCTCTTAATAATTATACTATTGGTTTGCTCATCATAGTCAAATACTAAGAATAAATTATTAAATACAGGATGTGCATCGTCTTGTGCTTTTCTTGAAAGTATTGGTTCAAAATATGCATTTACTTCTAATACTTCTTCTTCTAATCCTCTATTTTCTAAAGTCAATCTTCTAATTTCTGTAACATCATCTGGACTAATTATGGTTTCTATTTTGGTGTTTATATTGTCTTGTTCCATTTCTTGTTCTATTTTATCTGGCATAAAACTTATTTTATATCCATTTTCTTGGGTTTGTTTAAGTGAACTCCATATATTTTTAGTCCTTATATTTTTAATTGCAAAGAAAATTCCCTGTGGATAGTCATTTGTATTTTTATATCTATTTATATAGACATCTTTGTATTTACTAAATCCTTCTCCTTTTTGATTCATAGCAATTACATAGTCATCATCTGATATTACATTACCCCTAATAAGTCTATTATCTAATTTTGTATATGTTACTATACTATAATCTTCATAATCTGTATATACTGGTTTTTCAACTTTTTCTTTAGTTTCTTTAGTAATAATCGCTGTTTCTGGCATAGTTTCTTGTAAAAGTATTGCTGTACTTGCTATTTCAGGATTTTGCATAAATCTTTTTTGTAAAATATTACTATTTATCAAATTATTTATTGATAATAAAATTAGTGCTTGGTGATGAGCCATATATGTTTTTACAATTCCTGATTTATTTCCTTTATTCATTCTATCTGGTGTAAAATCAATTGATTCGTAAAAGCCATATTTTCCAAACATTCCATAGTTCTCAAGTTGTTTTAAATTTTTGATTACTTTTTTTGGTACATCTGTAATTGCTAAAACACTTCCATATGTTGCAACTACCATTTCATCTGCTAATCCTCTTTTTAGTCCTAGCCATGGAATTCCAAATGCTTTATATTGATAGTTTCCTTGCAGGTCTTTTACATTAAATGCTGCCTCTGTTATTCCCCAAGGTATTTGCAACTCTTTACTATATTCTAACTGGCTTTTTATCATAAATTTACATGATTCATCTAAAAGACTCCCCTCATATTTGGGTATATTTATATTTGGCATTAGGTATTCAAAAGATGTTCCTGACCATGAAATAAGCCCTTTACTTCTTCCAAGTGTAGTCAATGTTCTACTTAGCTTAGTCCAATGTTTTGCAGGAATATCCCTTTTACTTATAGCAATAAAACTAGCTTGCCTTGCTTCAGATGCTAATAGGTCATAATATGAATCTGTTAATTTATTTTCCTCAATATTATATCCAATAGAAAAAATCTGATGTTCTTTATTATATAGCAAAGAAAAATCAGTTTCTTTGATTATGGTATCTATATATGAAATCATATTTTGTATTTTAGGATTTGTGTGTTTCTCATAAATATTTTCCAAAAATGCTTTTGTAGTATATAGATAACCTATAAAATTCCCACTATCTACTGTTGATATATATCTTGGACTCAATGGTTTTTTTGTTTTTATTTCATACCAATTATATAAATGTCCATTCCACTTTTCTAGTTCTCCTATTGTTTTTATTATATTATCTAGTAAGTCAATTGCCTTTTCTAGTGAAATAAACTGTAAGTCATAGCTTGAAATAACTGCTAATAATGATAGTCCAATATTGGTTGAAGATGTCCTACCAACTATTTTTTGTTTTCTATCTTCTTGATAATTATCAGTTATGAGATAATTATTTTCTGGTATTAAATAACTTTCAAAATACTTCCAAGTACGTTTTGCAATTTCTAGTAAATAATTACTTTCTTCTGCAGTTATAACATCTTTTGCAGGTTTTGATATTATTTCTTTACTAATTACTTGCATTATATATGGAGTAATAATCCATAAAGCTCCAAGCAATAGTCCTATTATATTATTATGAAAACATATCAATATTATAGTTATTCCTAAAATACAATTTACTATCATTTGTCTATAATATGATATAATATCAGTTTTAGCTTGTTTTTCTGCTTCTTCTGAAGTTGTCCATTCTAGTAGATGCATTCTTGTTACTGTTTTTCTATAAATTGTTTGACATATTGATTTTAATTCAATATATGCTTTATATGGCAAACATCCTAAAGTTAAAATTGCTCTAATCAATATTCCTTTTATTCCTGTAATTTTTTGTGTATATGTTTTGAGTTTTTGTTCTCCTTCTTTTTTGAATATCAATTTATTAAGTAATTCTAATATTTGTGAAATTATAACTGTTAATATAAAAAATACTGTAAATGCTTTTATTTTAATTGTTGCAAATATTCCAATAATTATTGATATCTCAAATATGCTTCTCCTTAAGTTGTCTAAAATTTTATATTTTGACAGTAAGTTTAATTTACCACTTTTTAGCCAATTAGAAATCTGCCAATCTCCTCTAATCCACCTTGAAAGTCTATTCATAAAACTTAAATATTTTGTTGGATATCCATCCATTAGCAATATGTCTGATACAAGTCCACATCTTAGATAACATCCTTCTAGTAAATCATGACTTAATACTGTATTTTCTGGTATCTCGTTTTTTAATACTTTTGAAAAAACTTCTAAATCATAAATGCCTTTCCCTGTAAATATTCCTTCTTTAAAATTATCTTGATAGATGTCTGATATTGCATTTGTATAACTATCTATACCACCTGCTCCTGCAAATATCTTAGTAAAATTTGTTTTCAAACTAATGTCTAAATTGATGCCTACACGAGGTTGCATTATTCCATATCCTTCTACAACAACATTTTTTTCACTAATAACTGGTTTATTCAAAATATGTGACATGGCTCCTACAAGTTCAAATGCAGTATTTAAAATAAGGTCTGTATCTGCATCTAATGTAATTACATATTTAATTTTTGGAATTTTCATTCCTTCTAAAGTGTTATACAAAAATGGGCTTGCTATATTTCCAAGTAAGAATTCATTAAATTGATTTAACATTCCTCTTTTTCTTTCCCATCCTAAGTAGCTTTGTTCTTTTGGATTCCATTCTCTTTTTCTATACAAAAAATGAAAAATAGGAAAATTGCTTTTATATTTTTGATTTAATATTTCTACTTGCTTTTTTCCTTCCTCTATTACTTCCTTGTCATATGGTTCTTCCTTTTTACTGCTTTCAGAACAGTCTCCAAGTAATGTAAAATATATATTAGGAGATTCATTTCCAACATAATATACTTCTAATTTATGCATCAATTCTATTACTTTTTCTTTGCTTTTTATAACTGTTGGTATAATAACCATTGTTGCTTTATCTTCTGGTATTCCATCTTGATAATCCATCTTTGGAATTAGTTTTGGCTTTACAGTTTTATTTAAAATATATTGAACACTTTGTATAATTATCTCACTACAAGGAATAAAAAATAGTACAAAAAAGATAATTTTAAAAATCCAATTTGCTTTTATAACTGCTGTCATAATTAAAGAAAAAATAAAAGTTAGTATAATAATTAGATATATATATTGTTTTACTTTTGTTTCTGGTTTTGTATATATCTTATTTTTATATTTTAATTCTTGATATAAAGTGGCAATTCCTTCATCAATAAGATAATATCCTATATGAGCTTTTTTACCCTCTCCTGTTTTTGCAATTTCCAATACTTTTTTTGCGATATATATTTCAGATATTTTTGTTTTTTTAGATATTTCTTTTATTTTATTCCTATAATATTCTTTTGTTCTATAGTCCATGTATGGATAAGTATTAGTAGGGTCTTGCTTTAAAATTTCTTCTACACCATTGATTTTTTCAAAAATTTCTAAAAAATTTATCCTTTGCACTGTTTTTAAACTAGTTATACTATTTCCCATTCTTACTTTCTGAATAGCAATGTCAAAGTGCTCTTTTTGAATAACTTCGTCAACAGTTAAACCTAACTTTTCTACTATTTCTTCTAGAATATTTTGATAAACTATTCCTTTTTTTCCATATCGCTTTAAAATATATGACATATATTCAATAAAAGAATATTTCATATCTTCTCTATTTTGTCTGTATCCAATATTTATTCTGCCCTTATTTTCAATAAGTGATTTTGCTATATTTTCTGCTCTAGTTTTTTGCATCTGTGCATTTGCGATTTTTTCACAAATTACACGAATATTTTGGATAATAGCAATTTGAAGCATTATTCCAATGCTCCATATTTCATCCATACTTAATGTTTTATTTATTTGATAACTTCTTAAATATTCTTCTAAGTTTTCTTTTTCTATTTTGTTTTCTGTATAAGCAACAATTTCTGATGCTAATACAGAAACTCTGCTAAAGCCTGCATATTCACCATTTGTAAGTCCTACAAAATTTTTATATTTCTTTTTAGTTAACTCTTTTTGTATTTGTTTAACCGTTTCTTCTATAATATAGAAATTATCTAATAACCACTCACCTGCTGGATGTATATTTATATGTTGTTTCAAGTGATTATTCAATAATTGATATACTTGTTTTATGACAGCATAATCTTCTAATAAATTCGGAATTGGATATGTGTTTTTATCTGATTTTTGCGTTGTATTATGACTTGCTGCTATTTTTTCAAGATGTTTTTTCAATTGTTCTTTTTCTAGCAGAGTTCCATTGATTTTTAATCTTCTACTTTTCTTCAAAAAAATTCCACTCCTTGCAATTTTTGTTTACATATATTGTTTGCAAGAAGTGGTAATTTTATACTATTTATATTTTACTTTTCCATTTCTGTCTCTTTTTCTTCAGCTTTTTGTAATTCTCTATCTGATACCAATGTCGCTGGTCCATCCTTTGTATAGAATTTTTTATTTATTTCATCATAATAATAATTCTCTTCTTCTAACTTTTTTGCCATTTGTTCAGAAGTTAAAGCATTTTTTTCTAAATGAATTTCTCCTACTAATAATTCATACATTTCTTTGGCTAAACCTGCACCATCTCTGGTTTTTTCTTTAGCATTGACATATTTATCTGTTATATGCTTATATTCTTCTTTATGAGTCTCTATAAGTTTTTGTTTTCCACTCATTATTCTGTCTGATGCAGAAAAAAATCTATCAACAGCTACTGTCTTTACATCGTCTATATTCTCTATTTCTTTATCTGCTTGGTCTACCATATATGCCTTATAAAGTGTATATATATCATCCATAAATTCGCTTGTTCTAGTCTTTTTATCTTCATAAAAAATCATTTCATTTAAGTCAGGATATTTTTTATATAGTGCATCAATTTGAGCTGTTAAATATTTTCCCATGTTTTTTTTGTTTAAGTTTCTAAAATTTCTAAATGCTGTGTCTATTGATGCAGATTGTTCAATTTGTTTTACTGTTATATGTTCAGCCATTTCTCCTACAACTGGTATTGCTACTGCGAATGTTCCCGCCGCAATAAGAGCTGCAATTTTTAGTTTAGTTCTTTTGGGTATAAAATTTTTCTTTTCTTTATTTTGTTCTTTTAAACAGTTACTTATTTTTATTATTTTATTATTTTCACTTTTGTATCTTGCCATCTTTATCCCTCCCTAACTTTTACCTACATATATATTTTACCATAAATTAGGCAAATTTGCAAATTTACGACACTTTGTGACATTTTTTTTATTTTTTCATATGATATACTAATAAACTTTTTTAGTTTATCAGAAAGGATGAAAAAAATGGAAATGGATAATAATAAACCTTGCTGTCCTGATTTAGATGTTGATGGCGTTATTTCAGGAGGAAAACAATTTGATGTTGATATAATGTTACCCGAAGATAATCGTGATGTAATTTACGGTGTAATAAAAAACTGTTTTAAAGAGCCTGTATGTGATGCTGTTGTTAAATTAGTAGAAGTTGTTTATGATTGTGGTAAAGAAGAAAGAAGACCTATTGGTCATACTTTTACAGATAAAGAAGGAGAATTTGTCTTTGGACCTCTTTGCCCTGGTAAAAAATATGCTATTCAAATTTGGGCAAATGCTACAAAAAAAATTAAAATTTGTGCGAAATGCTTTCATGAGGGTTCTTGCTTAAAAGGTGAAAAAAAAGAAAAATGTGATTGTTTTATTGAAGATAAAAAGCCAGAAAAACCTTGCAAGGACTAATATAAAATAGGCGGTAATGTTTATAACATTACCGCCCGCTAGAAGTATACTGCTTCTATCCCTTGGGGAGGGTTAATTCTGTTGCAATGTTAACGTGTTACTTTGAGACCTTCTTTTTTTCCTTGAATAAAGCTAAGGGTCATTCCGCTATTTAGTTTTTTTATGAATCTTGATAATAAAACCCTTTAACTCGTCGGATCCCGCAAATGAAGCACGTATTTTTTTTGCATTGCTACATTTCCTCCTTGTTTTATTTACTACTCCTCTTTGGGATTAGCGTATTATATTATACTATCTTTTTTATTTCATGTCAATATTTATTATTGATTTTTACCAATTTCCTAATTTTCTCATCATTTGTTTTCCCTTTTTCATCATTGTTTTCTTATTTTTTGAAAACATATCACTTTCTGCATACATCATTAACATTCCTGTAGCTAAAAGTCCACCAATAATTACACCTTTAGTAAATTTCATAATATCACTTTCCTTTCTATTTATATATTATCTTTATTTTTGTCAATTTTTTCTTTTTTATACTGTTTTATAATGGAATATATTTCATTTATGCTAATTGCAATTAAAAATATTCCAAAATATTTTCTTAAGTCTTTAACATTTGTTTTAATTGATACATTTGCTCCTACTATAGCGCCTAAAATACCATATACAGAAATCAAAGTTCCTAATTTTAAATTGATATTTTTGTTTTTTATATTTACAATTATTGCAATAATAGAAGTTGGTATAAAAAATATAAGATTTGTTGCTTGTGCCACATGCTGTTCTATTTGAAATAAAAACGTTAAAAGAAAAATTAGGATAGTACCTCCACCCATTCCAGTACCACTAATAATTCCCGATATTGCACCAATAATGATTTCACCCATCTACTTCTCCTTATTTAAATATCATATTATATGAAACATATATAATAAAAATTGTGAATGTTATCCTTAATACTTTGTCAGGTAGCTTTTTTAATAATTTTGCACCTATATATCCTCCAACTGTTCCTCCTATTGCACATAATATTGCTATTTTCCAATCAATATAGTTTCCCTTGTAATAAAAGAAGCTACTAGTTATTACTATTGGTAATATGCAAAAAATTGCTGTTCCCCTTGCTTTTTTAGATTCTTCCTTTAATAAATACATGAATGCTGGAACTAGAATTAGTCCTCCTCCTGTTGAAAAAAATCCACTTACAAATCCTGCTAAAAATCCGATAACAATTGTTTTAATCATATTTTTCATAATAAAAAACCTACTTTTTATTGTAGGTTTTCCATTTTTTTATTTTTTATGTGTCTTTTTCTAATTTATTTGGATTGATTTTTAATTGGTCATTTTCTCCTGGATTATAGTATTTTGTTCCCTGCATAACATCTGGTAAGTATTGTTGTTTTATATAGTTTCCTGGAAATTCGTGTGGATATAAATAGCCATTGCTATATCCCAAATCTTTCATTCCTTCTACTGGAGCATTTCTTAAATACATTGGTACTTCTCCTGTTTCTTTATTTTTTACATCTTCTAATGCCTTATCAATTCCCATATATGTAGAATTAGATTTTGGTGAATTTGCAATATATACTGCCGCTTCTGCCAAAATAATTCTAGCCTCTGGCATTCCAACCATATGTACTGCTTGCATAGCATTATTGGCAATTACTAATGCATTTGGATTTGCTAATCCAACATCTTCTGAAGCACAAATTACAATTCGTCTTGCTAAAAACATTGGATCTTCTCCTCCTGCTATAGCTCTAGCAAGATAAAATAGTACTGCATCTGGGTCTGAACCTCTCATTGATTTTATAAAAGCACTAATATTATCATAATGAGCTTCACCATTTTTATCAAATATTGCTTTTCTATCTTGTATACTATTTTTTATATCTTCATCTGTAATATGTATATATCCGTCTTCTCCAATTTTTGTTGTTAATACTGCTACTTCCAATCCATTTAAAGCTGTTCTAACATCTCCATTTGAAATAGCTGCTAATTTTCTTAAAGATCCATCTTCTATTTTAACATTATATTCACCGTAAGCCTTCTTTACTTTGCAAGGCATTTTTCAAAATTTTAAATACATGCTCTTGAGTTAAAGGTTCTAGTTTTATAACCATTGACCTAGAAATTAAAGCTTTATTTACTTCAAAATATGGATTTTCTGTCGTAGCTCCTATTAAAATAATTGTACCATTTTCTACATATGGTAATAATGCATCTTGCTGTAATTTGTTAAATCTGTGAATTTCATCTATAAATAATATGCTTTTTCCTGTTTGGTTTAGCATAAAATTTTGTGTTTCTTCTATAACATGCTTAATATCTGCAACACCACTTGTTACAGCATTGATTTTATAAAATTTATATTTTGTTGTTTCGCTTATTACTCTTGCTAAAGATGTTTTTCCACATCCTGGAGGTCCAAACAAGATTATACTAGATAATCTATCTGCTTTAATAGTTCTATATAAAATTTTACCTTCTCCAATAACATGTTCTTGTCCTACATATTCTTCTAAGCTTTTTGGTCTCACACGATATGCTAGTGGTTCTTTTGGATTCATACTACATTCCCCCAATATTATCTTCCTAATGCATTTAATCCTTTCTTAATCAATTCTTCTGTTGTCATCATTGTTTTGTCTATTGTTGCAAATACTTTTTCTATCTCTTTTTTGTTATATCCTAATACTTGAAGTGCAGCAATTGCTTCTTCTACTTTATTATTGTCAATTTGTACCTTGATATTTTTAGCCTCAATTACAGTATTTTCTTTCTTCATTTTATCCTTTAATTCTAAAATAATTCTTTGCGCTGATTTTGCTCCAATTCCTGGTATTTTTGTTAAATATGATACATCTTCTGATATAACAGCAATAGCAAATTCAGATGGTTCTGTTACTGCCACCATACTTAAAGCTGTTTTAGCACCTACTCCACTAACAGATAATAATAACTCAAACATTCTCAATTGCTCATTTGTATTAAATCCAAATATGCTTACATCATCTTCTCTTACGCGATAATATGTATATACTTTAACTACATCTCCAATTTTTCCTAAATTGTCCATATCTGTTGTAGTCATATATACTTTATATCCTAAACCACTTACATCTATTACGACATAGTCTGTCATTTTCATTTCTAAACTTCCTTTAATATATGCTAACATTTTTTCCCTCCTAAATATTATAAAAATAAGTTGCTTCTAAGTCTGCTTCATGTGTCAACAGTGCCAATGGATATTTTGTATATGCTAATCCTACCGTTGTATATTGTTCTTTTGGTTCTGTAAATCCCATATGCCACCTAATACTATATTTTTCCTCTGGTGTAAGCTTCATATATTCTGTAATCATCATTACTGATTTTTCTCCATGTCCATATGGTATTGTATCCTCAACTGTATAATATGGTACTTTTTCCCAAACTCCTAGTGAATTTTTTGCATTTCTATAATCAATTTTATAAAAATTTGCTTTGCAAATATCATGTAATAATGCAATTATAATTATAGATTCTTCTGGTACATCTATTGGTTCTATATTTGTTTGTACTTTATGTTTTAAAATCTCATATACCTTTAAACTATGTTCAACTAGACCTCCTTCATAATTTCCATGAAATCTAGTACTCGCAGGTGCTTTAAAAAAATCTGTTTTTTCTAAGAATTCTATAAGTTCATCTATTCCTTCTCTTTTTACTGTTTTTAATAACTCTAAAAATTTTTCCCTCATTTGCTTCAATCCCTTTCTCATTTTATGTATTCATTCTACTAGAAAAGACAAAAAATAGCAAGATATTCTTGCTACTTTTTATTTATTTACCAATAAAGAATTGAGCGAAAACCTATATTATAAGCTGTATTTGCTGTATTGGTTTTTGTACGACTACTTGTGAGTTTTTGATTATCTGAGTAGTCTGCTCCTCTTACAACAGATTGCATATTTGGATTATTTACAGCCTCTGTTGTCCATTCTGAGCAATTGCTTCCCATATTATATATATTACATGCAGTGTCTTCCGTATCGCCAGTATTTTTTATTACTTCGCTTCCATCTTTTCTATTTGAATAGTTTTTTACTACATTATCATATTTTTGAATAAATACAATTGCTGTATCCCATGCATAACTGTTTATTAAGTCACTTTGAATACCTTCATACAAGTCTTGGCAAGCATTTGATGCTTCACTTTGAGATATCTTATTCCATAACATTTTTGGATTGATTGTTGCTTGTTCATTTGTTGCTGGTGTGCCTTGTGAAATAATACTTAAAGCCTTACCATCTTCTCCTTTACTTGCTTCATATCTAGCTATATAATATCCTCCGTTATTTTGTACACTTTCAATAAATTTATGTAATTTTATTGCTGATGTATTCCCATATAAAGGTGTTTCCATTTCTTCAAATGAATCTTCTCCAATTGTTATAGTATTACTGCTTTGCATTATTGGATCCCCATTTTCTCCAAATGTATATCTGCTTAATTTTACTTCTACTCCATCTACTGGTATCCATACATATTGGCTACCATCTTTATTTTCAATAACTAGTCCACTGCTTACAGCTTCTCTTGATGGTGCTGATGAACCATCTCCCCATAAAGCATTTCCTATTGTTTTATCATCTACTGGTTTAAATCCTTTTGGAATAACAGGATTATATGCTGTTCCTTGTGTTCTTCCATTTATTGTACTATTTTGTGTATAATATCCATTTTCGTCCATTTTCCCTGCTTTTATAGTTATTGTTTTTGTTCCTAAATCAACCTCTTGGCTATGAATTACTTGAAAGTCATATACTCCTGGAGTATCTACTTTAAATACAAGATTTTCTTCTATTTTCCAATTTTCCTCTTGATGTAATTTGTATTTTACCTGCCATTTAGATATATATTTATCATGTTTTGGAGTAATTGTTATTTGATACCCACTATCAATTTGTGTTGCCTCCACTTCAAAGGTTCCATCTGCTGTTATTTGATTATTATATGTAACATTATATAAGCTACTTTCTATTTGTTCTAACATATAGTAATTTTTGCCTTCATATGAAAATTTTTCCACTGCTATTACTATTGTATCTTCTAGATTTATTAAATAGTTTCTCTCTAGCTTTTCTATTCCTAATTCTTCTTGAAGATATTCTATTGGGCATAAGCGAAAGCCTTTTTTTAGTTCTTCTAAACTAGTATCTTTTTCTGCTGCTTTTTCCATCAATACTGCATTTACTTCTTCTGAATCCCATACTGATTGTATTTTTTCTTCCCAAATCATTTCTTCATATTTTGTAAGTTCTACACCTAAAGTTTTATTTTCTCTTGTATATTGTGCAGAAATTTCATTTACTTTACTTTGCACCATAGTTAATTCTGATTGAAAACTCATAAATTGTGCAGATTTTACTGTATCTACACCTGTTCTAATAGTAATACCTGCAATAATAAGTATTATTATAATCATTATAACAAGAGCTATAAGTGTGATTCCTTTTTCTCTCTTATTTCTCATCAGTTTCTCCTTTTTCTTTTACTTCTCTTTAATTTTACTATATTAAAATTGAAAAATCAATATTTTTTATTTGCAAATATCATTTTTTAATGTATAATAATTTTAGAAAAATAAAGAAAGAGAGAATATATATGAAACTATTTAGAAAAATATTTCTAATTTTACTTATCTTACTAGTTGTGGCCTTTTCAATCATCTTTTTTATTGGTTTTAGTGCATATTCAAATGCTCTAAAAGAAAAACCTTTATTAGACAGAGTAAAAGAAGTTACATCTAAAGAACACTTTATAAAATTTGACGATATGTCAGAATTATATCGCAATGCAGTGATTGCTGTTGAGGACCATCGCTATTACGACCATGGTCCAGTTGATTATATTGCTATTGCAAGAGCTATTTTTACAAATATAAAAAATGGTGAACTTCAAGAAGGTGGCAGTACAATTACTCAGCAAGTTGCAAAAAATATTGTCTTTTCGCAAGATCAAAGTTGGGTAAGAAAACTTGGTGAAATTTTTGCCTCTTTTGACTTAGAAAAAAATTATTCAAAAAATGAAATCTTTGAAATCTATGTAAATTCAGCATACTTCGGAGATGGATATTATGGAATTTATGATGCAAGTCAAGGATATTATGGAAAAAATCCTAAAGATTTAGATTTAAATGAGGCTTCTATGTTAGCTGGTGTTCCTAATGCTCCTTCTGTATATTCCCCAAATATTAATCCAGATTTAGCAAAAAAAAGGCAAGCTCATGTTATTAAAAAAATGAAAGAATATGGATATATTTCAGAAAATGCAATATTACCAATAAAGGAAGAGTCTTAAGCTCTTCCTTTAAATAATTTTTCCTCCACCTAATACTACTCCTTCTTCGTCATAAAATACTACTGCTTGACCTGGAGTAATAGCTCTTTGTGGTTCTTTAAATTCAACTTTTAATATATTATTATTTTCTAAGTAAATTGTTGTCTTTGCTTCTTTTGCTCTATAACGAATTTTTGCATAACACTCTATTTTTCCATTTTTTTGAGTCTTTTCAGTTGGAACAATCCAATGAATATTTTGAGCATATAGTGTATTTTCATATAGTTCTTTTTCTGGTCCTACAATCACTTCATTTTTTTTGTTATCTATTTTTATGACATACAAAGGTTCTTTATATGATATTCCTAATCCTTTTCTTTGTCCAACTGTATAATTTATTAGTCCTTCATGTTTTCCTAAGACCTCACCTGTTTTTAATACTATATTACCTTTTTTAGGTTTTTCTTCTATATGTTTTTTTAAAAATTCTTGATATGAATTATTAGGAATAAAGCATATTTCTTGACTATCCTTTTTTTCTGCAATAGCTAAATTATTTTCCTTTGCAATTTTTCTTGTATCTTCTTTACTAGTATAATTTTGAAGTGGAAATAAAATGTTTTCAACTAAGTCTTGTGGAATAGTATATAAAAAATATGTCTGGTCCTTTTTTTGTTCTTCTGCTTTTTTTAATACCATTTGTTCATATTTCTTAGAATATTCTGTTTTTGCATAATGGCCTGTTGCTATATATTTACACTCTAATTCTTTAGCTTTTTGATAAAATGCACCAAATTTTAAATATTGATTACATTCTATACAGGGATTAGGAGTTTTTGCTTGTGTATATTCTTTGATAAAATAGTCTACAACTTTGCATTTAAATTCTTCTTTACAGTTAATTGTATAATGTGGAATTCCTAATTTATCGCAAACTCTTTTTGCATCATAAACTGCATCTACACCACAACATGTACTATCTGCTCCATCTGACTCTGCATCCCATAGTCTCATTGTACATCCAATAACTTCATATCCTTGTTCTTTTAGTAAAATTGCAGATGCTGAACTATCTACACCTCCACTCATTCCTAGTAATACTCTTTCCATATTTACTCACATTCCTTCCTAAGAAAAAACCTAGTTAGAATTTTTTTCATCAATATCTAATTTAATATGTACATCTTTTAATTGTTCTGGCATAACCTTTGAAGGTGCTCTCATTAGTAAATCTCTTGCTCTTTTATTCTTTGGAAATGCAATGACCTCTCTGATATTTTGTGCATCTGCAATTAGCATAACCATTCTATCAATTCCTGGTGCTGCTCCTGCATGTGGTGGTGTTCCATATTGGAATGCATTATATAATGCTCCAAATCTTTCTTTTACATCTTGCTCTGTATATCCTGCTATTTCAAATGCTTTTACCATAATTTCTGGGTCATGATTTCTTACTGCTCCTGATGCCATTTCATATCCATTACATACTAAATCATATTGATATGCTAATATATCTAATGGCTCTTTATTTTCAAGTGCTTCTAATCCACCCTGTGGCATAGAAAATGGATTATGGCTAAAATCAATTGTACCTTCATCAGATAATTCATACATTGGAAAATCTACAATAAAGCAGAATCTATATACATTTTTCTCTATTAAGTCTAATCTTTTTCCTAATTCAATTCTAATAAGTCCTGCAATTTTCTGTGCTTTTTCAAATTCATCAGCAATGAAGAAAATACTAGAATTTTTCTCAGCCTTATATTTGCTTTGCAATATTTTTTTACTATCTTCTGTAATAAATTTTGAAATTCCTCCTGTAAATTCGCCTGTTTCTTCTATTTTTACCCAAGCTAAACCTTTTGCCCCTACTTCATCTGTTTTTGCATATTCTTCCATTTTGTCAAAGAATTTTCTTCCTTGCTTTGCACCATCTGGTACAATAATCATTTTTATAGTTTTTCCTTTGAAAGCATTAAATTCTGTGTCTTGGAAGATTTCTGTTCCATCTTGAATTATAAGAGGGTTTCTTAAGTCTGGTTTGTCTATTCCATATTTCTCCATTGCTTCTTTATATGGAATTCTAACAAATGGTCCTTCATCTACTTTCCAATTTGTAAATTTTTTGAATGTATATGGTACTACCTCTTCTATTACTTTAAATACATCTTCTTGTGTACTAAATGCCATTTCAAAATCTAATTGATAAAATTCTCCTGGTGCTCTGTCTGCCCTTGGGTCTTCATCTCTAAAGCAAGGAGCTATCTGATAATATTTATTAAATCCACTTACCATTAGTAATTGTTTAAACTGTTGTGGTGCTTGTGGTAATGCATAAAATTCTCCTGGGTTTAATCTGCTTGGAACCAAATAATCTCTTGCTCCTTCTGGAGAAGAATTGGCTAAAATTGGAGTTTGTACCTCTGTAAAATGTAATTCATCCATTTTATCTCTCAATGTTTTTAAAATTTTAGAACGTAATATAATATTATTATGTAATTGAGTATTTCTTAAATCTAAAAAACGATATTCTAAGCGTAAGTCTTCTCTTACTTCTTGGTCTGTGTTTACTTCAAATGGTAATACATTTTTACATTTCCCTAATACCTCTAATTCTTGTGCAATAACTTCAATCTCTCCTGTTGGAATATTAGGATTTTTACTTGTTCTTTCTACAACATTTCCATTTACATGGATACATGATTCTGCTTTAAAGTCCTTGGCTTTATTTTGTAAGTTTTCTTCATTTACAACAATTTGTGTAATACCAGATTCATCCCTTAAATCTATAAATATCATTCCACCTAAATTTCTAATTTTTTGTATCCAACCAGCTAATTCTACTGTTTCTCCTACATTTTTGATATTTAATTCTCCACAAGTTTTTGTTCTATACATTTTTTATTTCATTCCTTCCTTTTGATTTGGTCATTCTTTGCGTATTATATCATAGTTTATTTGCTTTTTCAATAAATTGTTAATAACTGTACATATTTTTGACTTTTTCCTAGAAAAATAGTATAATTATTTTATATACTGGTAATTTCTCCAGTAAAAAAATAAGAAAGGTGGATAGAAAAATGACATCAAGCAAAACATCAGAAAATCAGCCAAAAGAAGAAAACAATGAGAGCAAAATTGAATTAGCTTCTGCCTTAGAAAAAGTTTTCTCTGTACTGGCTGATAGAACAGCAATATTGACTGAGAATATTGACATTGAAAAAATCATCAGTTGCTAGTAACACCTTTTGGGGGAGCAAATTTAATTTTGCTTCCCTATTTCTTTTTATCTATTTATTTTCTAAAAGTTTCAAAAATTTCTTTTGCGTTTTTTTCACTAATTCCTTTTACTTGCTTTAATTCTTCAATTGTTGCTTTTTTTATTTTACTAACACTTCCAAAATGTTTTAGCAATATTTGTTTTTTTACATCTCCTATTCCATTTATCTCGTCTAGTTCTGATTTTGTTATTTCTTTTTCTCTTACTTTGCGGTGATATGTAATTGCTGTATCGTGTACTGTATCTTGAAATCTAGTAATAAGATTTTTAAGATTTTGAGAAATATCTAGTTCCTCTCTATCTTCATTCATTAAAGCTCTTGTTTGATGTTTGTCATTTTTTACCATTCCAAAAACTGCTATTGGAAGTTTATATTTTTCAATAGCTCTTTTAGTTGCTCTTATTTGAGTAATCCCACCGTCTGCAAAAATAACATCTGGCAATCTGCCAAATCCTCCATTGGGATTATCAATAGAATGTTTTAATCTTCTTGTGATTACCTCCTCCATACAACGAGGATCATCTTGAGTATATACTGTTTTTATCTTAAAACGTCTGGATAGATTTTTTCTAATTACACCATCTTGCATTACACACATAGCAGCTACCATGTGTTCTCCTGATATATTAGAAATATCATATGTTTCTATTTTTCGTGGTAAGTTTTCTAGTTTTAATACTTGTTTTAATTCTAATAAAATACTACTTTTATCTTTTTCTTTATTTTCTAGGGTTACTTTTGCATTATTTTCTGCCATTTCTACAAATCGCAATTTTTCTCCTTTTTTTGGACTTTTCAATTCTACCTTTTTTCCTAATTCATTAGAAAGCCATTCTTCAATTACTTGTTTGTCTTCTAATTCCTCTCTTAGCATTATTTTAATTGGAATATTTGGATTATTCATATAATATTGCTTTATAAACCCAGATAAAAATTCTGTGTCTGACATACCTTTTAAGTCTTTAAAAAAGTAATGTTCTCTCCCTATCATTTTGCTACCACGCACAAAAAATATCTCAATACATACTTCTATTTCTGATTGATACATTCCTATAACATCAATACTATTTTCTGATAAATTTGATACCTTTTGTTTTGCAGATACCCTTTCAATTGCTTGTTTTCTATCTCTTACCTCTGCTGCTTTTTCAAATTCTAATTTTTGTGATAATTCCTCCATCTGTAATTCTAATTCTTTTAATATTTTATCCGTTTTTCCTTCTAAAAGGTCAATTATTTCATCAATTTGTTTTCTATATTCTTCTTTACTAACATATCCCATGCAAGGTGCTAAACATTTTTTTATATGATAATTTAAACATGGTCTTGTACGTTCTTTTAAAATTTTGCACTGTCTTATCTTATATTTTTCTTTAATAAAC
>CANQOU010000011.1 GCA_947625565.1 uncultured Clostridia bacterium | reverse complement strand
AAAAAATGATTTTAGTGCGTCGCTTTTTTAGCCGTTTTGAGCTTAACTCAAGTAATGCCAGTAGTTACATAAATTTTATTAGATATTAATATTTATCATATTATAATAGTAAAATTGTTATAATTGGATAGTAATTTTCTATGTAAGTAATATTATAATGAAATTTATACAAACCCAAATAGCCAAATAATAAGTTTAATTGATTTATTTTATTAGTTTAATATAAAAAAATTAAAAAAACAATTTGAGAGGTCTGAATTTAAAAAAATATTTTTTAGAATTTTATAAAACGACAAATGTTCGTTTTTTAAAATTGTAAGTTTAAAATTTAACATTGCACAAATTTAAATTTTTAATTTGCTTAAAAAATCTTCTATTTCCCCCTACTCCACCTTTTTTTCCAATTTGAAAAATTTCTTAATCTATTTTTATAGTAGAAATAAATTTTTTTGTTGTCATAAAATCCTCCCCTAATATTAAATTTATAAATCTTATTTATTTTAACATATTTTTCCTAAAAAATCAACTATTTCCATCAATTATTGCTTTTAAATTTAAACATTATGTAACCAGTGTAGCATTTTAATTGTATTACTCAACTTACTTTATAAGAATTATAAAAGACAGTACCAACATATAATTGATACTGTCTTTGCTATTAGTTCGTTGTCTCAGTAGAATTTTCTACTACATTATTTTCTTTACTATTGTTTGGTTTTGCTAAAGTATTTGATGTCGTGTTATTTACTACTTCATTTGATATACTATTTTCTACTGCAGTATTAGATTTATTTGTAGTATTTGCTTCAATTGTTGTATTTACTGAATCAGTAGTAATATTTTCTTCAGTGTTATTTACCTTTTTATCAACTTCTTTAGCCTTTACATTCTTAGCTTTATTTTCTACCTTAACTTCTAATTTTTCTTCGCTTATTGATGAAGCTGAAGCTTTTTTTGTAAATGGGTCAATATAAAAGTCATTTGTTGCTTCTTTTATTGATATAAAGTATTTTCTCTTAACTGCCGTACTCTTTGACAATTGTCTCTTAGGATCCTTTGCATCTTCTTTTAGTGCTGATAAATATTCTTGATATATTGTGTTTACATCTATATATGTGTCTTTATCTTCATAGTGGTCTTTTGAATATTTATATCTATCTTGTTTATACTCTTTGAATGAATTTTTACCTGTAATTGTCTTTAATGCTAACAAATCTGTTGTAGCTAATGTTGGATCATTTAATTTAGTTGCTCCAATATAGTATTTACTGTAATATGCCATATATCCATCATAGTAGCCACCTGTTGCAGCCATTTCCCATGCTAACCACTTGAAGCTTCCACCATCTGGCCTATCATCATCTGCATGTGGTTGATACCAGTGAATATTATATAATGAATCTGTATCAGCTCCTGGAGAACGTCTGTCATATTGTCTGTTTCCTGGTCTTAACATTATTTGGTTATCCCATAAATCACTAACAGTTTTTAATGTCATATTCTTTCGTTTTTCTTTTGTTAATGGTTCATAAGCAACATTGCTATCACCTTTTAATTGAACTTCTTTTGGCTGATTTGCTAATCTTGGATAAGATACTTGTGTAGCAAGTGCTACTTGTTCATCTTCTGATAATGTTAAGAAAGCTTGTGCTTCAATATAGTCTAACATATCATTTAATCTAAAATACTTATCATAGAAATCTTTTAGTTTAGCATTTGTATCTACACGCTCTAATTTATAGTTTTGTGTAATTGAATTTTTAATTCCAGCTTTCTTTAAATCTTCTTCCATTATATTAGGGCTTACCCAACCATCATTAAAGTACTGTTGTAGGTTACCAGCTGTGTAATCTTCTGAGTTTCCATCTTTACCTCTACGTCCATAACCTTTTAAGAATACTTTGCTGTCTTGATTATGAAGAGATTCATGTGATGATACATTAAATCCATTAATAAGCTTAATTACATTCCAATAAACTTCTGAACCTGTTGCATACGCACCTGAACCATTTGAAGCTGGCCATTTATTCATTGCTTCTGCAAAATATTTATGGTAAGGCTCAGTTGTTGTCCATGCATTATTGAATACTGTAGCTTCTCCTGTTCCAGTATATGTTGTTCTAACATCATATTCTACATCTACGAATGGATTTAAGTAATCTGCACCTACATAAGTATGCGCAAATGTATAGAAGTTTTTAATATGTCTATTGAATTTTGCTATATCATTATCTATAAACTTCTGTAATTGTGCTGGATCATCTGGATTCTTCATGTATATTCTAAGTGAACCATAGAATACTTGCGTTGGACAAGTTATTACATACATACTGTTATTTGGTACTGTAAATAACGGTAAGAAACTATTTTGTATATTTCCGCTACGTTTTAAGTGGTCCCAAATTGTATAATAAGTATCAGCTTGATTTATGCTTACGTCGTAATAAATTCCACCTTTCCAATTAGCCTTAAACCATTCATTTCCACTTTTATCTGTTAATGTTGTCACAAGATAATCCAAGAAGTTTCCTAGATTAGATAATCTAGTGTATGGTGCTAGATTGTTGTTAAAGAAATTACCTGTACCATTTGAAGCTGCATTATTTCCTCTTAATAGATCTGCTGTCATATTTTCTAATGTCATTCTATCGTCAAACATTTCATCTCCATGGAACATTATAACATCTGCAACTTCTACTCCATCCATGTCAAGTCTATACCAATACTTGAAGTAGTTATATGCATATAGCATTTGTTTTAGTTTTCCTGTATCTATTAAGTTTTGTACTGCTAAATTATCAAATACGTCATTTTCAAATGTTGGTATATATCCAGAATTTGTTACAGCATCTTCTATGAATTCGCGAATGTGATTTTTTGTGTAACTTTCAAAGAATTCTTTGTATACTCTATAATCTTCAAATCCTGTCAATGGTTCTAAATCTGTAGCATATGTGTATGAAGATGCTTCTGTTACTAGTTTTTCTATAATCTCTGAATCTTCATGAAGAACAAATTTATTGTAGTTATATCCAATATTTAATTCTTCAATTATATATGAAACTACATTTCCATAATAGTCATCATAATCTATTTTATATTCTTTTTCTTCCCCATCTTCAAATACAACACTAATTTTTGCTAAACTATTGTAGTTCTTTGTTGTAAGTGAAGAAACTAATTTGCCTTCTTTATTATATGGTAATACATATTTAATAAGTTTCTTGTTAAATATACTACTTGTATCTAATTTATTACCATCTGTCAATATTTCTTTTGCATCATAGAATGGCATCAATTTAAACATATTATGATAAATAAATTCTCTATCAGATTTATATTCTTCCATATTTGAAATTCTGCTATAGTCTGGAATATATACATTTGAATTATTAGGTTTTGTACCATTATCTGAGAAAGCAAGTATTTTTCCTTTTAATGTAGGAAGATTTTCAAAAGATGTATTGCTATCTATATTCCAAATACTTGTATCAAAGTGCATTGTTTTTTCTAAAAATTCTTTATTTATATTGGCTTTCTTAACTGAATTTACATCAGATTGTTTAGTTGATTTTGTTTCTTCTAGTTGATAATTATTAGTTGAATTTTTAGAAATATTAGAATTAGGGTTATACATTGCAGCAGCTTTAGTATTTGAATCCATTAAACTCAAATTATTTTCTAGTAGTACTCCATCTGCACTAGATACAATTCCACCATTTCCACCATATTCATTTAAGTTATAGTATGGTGTTAATTGTACATTTATAATATTATTTTTAATCTTAGATGCGTTGTTTGATTTTCCAACTAATCCACCATTGAAGTGCCATCCTGAAGTAATTCTTCCTTGTACATAACAGTTTTCAATAGTAGAAGCATATAAGTATGAAACCGCACCTGCATTTACTTGCCCTAAATATCCTGGTGTAAAGTTAATATTTATAGCACTACTATTTTTAAGTACAGATTCTTTTTCAAGTTTGTATGCAAAAGCACTATTTTCATCACCGGTGCTACCATTTGCATGAGATATATTATCTATATGAACATTTGAAATTGTTGTATGTGAAGCTGTGTGTACAATTGTAGCCCCTTGACTAGAATTTGCAAATGTTACACCTCTAATTATTAAGTCTTTAATTTCACTGTTATTTGTAGTTCTAAATAAAGGTTTATGAAGATTACTAATTATATGTCCATTTCCTTCTAGTTTTCCTTCGAAATTAGCAATTATTGCATTTGAGTCATCAAGATTTCCTGGGTAATCAGATAAATCATAATCTTTTTCAAGTTTAAATGTTCCTTTTGGATTTGCATTTATTTGGTCTACTAATGATTTGAAAGAACCCTTATATTCATATGAGTTATCTGATAATATATCCAATGTTACTTCTAATGGTTTTAATGCATTATCAGTATAAATTTTTGCATCATCATATGCTAACACTAATTTTAGTTTTCCATCTGTTGTTTTACTATATTCTTTTATTTCGCTAAAGAATGGTGAAACATCTCTCATAGTTACTTTAACTAGACAATTTTCTAAAACTTTCAAATTATCTTCTGTTAAACTATATACTCTTTCTACTCCTGTTTTACCATGTCTATATAGCTGAACATCGACAATGTCTTTCATTTCTATATATCTTGTATCAATAGTTACAACTTCGAAATAAACTCTAGTGTTATCATAGTGGTTTTCTCCACCTTTTACTGCATCTCTATCATAAGTAGAATTTATTGTAACAAAATATTTAGCTGCAGCTGTTTTATCAAATGATACTTCATTATCTCCTATATCTAGGATAGATTTATCAAGTTTTCTTTCTGTTCCATATTCGTCTTTTACAGATATTTGTATTGTATCACTAGAACTGTCACTATCAGAAACATTTATTGCTAATTTTATAGTATTTGCATCATTATCTTTTACTTGATATTCAAATTTATCTACTTTTACTATATCTTTTAATACCTCATATGAAATATTTTGATTATCTAATTTTACAATATTTCCACTATTTAAAGTAATAGAATTTATATTAGCATCAACTTTACCAGCATTATTGCTTCCTTTTATTGTGATATAGTATAGTTTGTCATTATTTGCATCTATTTCAGGTATATAGGCTTCTCCATTAACTGTAATATCTTCAGGACAGAAACCTTCTTTTGCTGTAAATTCAAATCCAACTTTTACATTTTCATTTTTTTCAAAGTATTGGGTCTCTACTCCTTTAGTATTAAATGTTTTTACATTATCAAATTTTATATCATATGAACCTGTAAGCATGAATTTCTTTGTAAATATTGGTGTATCACTATATATGTTTTGGTCTTCTGTCTCACTGTTTAATTGGTCTGTATCTAAGTCAAATGAACCTGTTATTGCAAATGTTAGTAATGTATCCTTCTCAACTGGGAATTCCAATTTATTAACACCAACTATAACTTGTTGTGTTTTCTCACCTACTGTTGCTTTAAGTGAACCAGTTGTAACTACACTATCAGGGTCTTCTACATTAAATGAGAATGTAACTTTACCATTTTCAATGTTGTTTTCTGTCTTATATTCAGTAATTTTCGGTATATCTTTTAATACCTCAATTTTATCAACTTTCTCAAAAATTTCTGATGTGTTATTACTAAAGTTAATTTGAGAAACTTTTAATTCTTCAACTTTGGCAGTATTTCCAGCTGTATAATAGATTCTGTATCTTTCGCCTGATATGTGTTCTACAGAATATTCTTGACCATTTATTACTAAAGATGTAATATTTATTGCTTTTGATAGATTTGCGTGGTCATTTGGGTCTACCAATACAACTTTTGTACTACTTATAATATAGTCTACTGATATTGTTTCCCCTTTCTTTGGATAACGGGTTTCAAATTCACTTTTTAAAATTGATGTATTTATTATTGAGTCATATGTTCCTGAATATAGTTGTTCTTCATGAGCAAAACCTGTAAATAGGAAAATATTTGCACTTACATCTATTTTATATGTAGCAGTTGGTGGATTTGGTATATCAAATTCAGCATAATTAGTATTTTTATTAGCTTTTACTGTTTGCAAATGTTGGTTTTGAGAATTTTTTATAACAAATGTAAGCTCTCCATTTTCTATTGCATCATCTTTATCTGTAACTCTGAAATATATTCTTCCTTTTCCAGTATTAATATCTTCTTGAACTTCTGTTAAATAGAATTTAGGATATACAGGTGATGTTATGCAATCTATAGTTCTATTTAATTCATAAACAGCACCATTTTCTAGTATGATTTTGTTTATAGTAAATGTAGATTGGTCATAACTTTTTGCTGGGTAAGATACATAATATGGGTATTTAGCTTCCTCATCATATCCTACAGGAAATTCATCACCATCTATAATTATTTTTGTTGATTTATAGCCAAATTTGTTATCTAATTTGAAAGACATAGTTAGGTCATCTCTTACGGCATTTACACACCACATATAGTAACCCCAAGGCTCATCAAATTCGAATTCATAATCTGCAGCTCCGATTAGTTTTATATCTCTTTTGTAAATGTCTTCTACTTTTGCTGTTTCAAATTCTGGCTCTTCTTGAGGAGGTTCTTCTGCTGTAATTAGTGATAAAAGTTTATTCAAAATATTTTTTTCTTGTTTTTCTTCTGGGTCTAAATCATATGATGCATTAACTAAAACATTGTATTGTGTGTTTAGATTTAGTCCCAAGTCTTTTATTTCATAAGTATAATCTGCTGAATTTCCATTTAGTGCTTTTGTCACTACTTCTTTTTTACCATCACTAATTTTAAATTTAGGAGCTTCAGTTAAAGCCTTATCTTTATCATTCAGTCTAAAAGATAATTTACCATTATTTTCATCAATTATGAAATGTGATAATGATGGAACATCTTTTAATACTTTTATTTTTACTGGATTTTTATCATCAACATTGTATGCTTTGCCACCTACTTGCATTGAAGATACTTTTGGTCTATATACTCCAGATTCTGTAGGAGCTTCAACTACAATTTGATAAGTATCCTCAAGTATTTTTCCTTTTTCATCTTTTACTTTTTCAACATTATATGACGTGCCATCTAAGTATATTTTCTTAACTTCTTGGTCCATATTTGTATAAATCTTATATTGTAATGTTACAGTTCCACCTTTTTCAACAAATTCTTTATCTATTTTCTCTTCTAGTAATGAGACACTACCTTCAGCTTCTTTTTTCTGTACAAATAAACTCTTTGTATTAATTGTTTTTCCGTCACCTATATCATATGTTGCTTTTAGTTCTATTCTATACATAAGTGATTTTATCAAAGGCATGCTGAAACTTGTAGCATTTAAATCTTCTATTGGTGTTGTTGCAGCAAGTTCACCTGAGCTATTTGTCATATATGCTGTTAATCCTCTTAATGTTTTATCAGGGTCTTCTATTTTATAATTAATAGTTGCTGTATTATTATCCTTATTTTCCTCAATTTCACTATATTCTGTTACTGTAGGTTCTATATATTCATGAATATATGATACAGGTCTATCAACTATAAATGTTTTACCACCTAATATTACACTATCAATATTTATAGTATTTACTCCAACTGTTTTTGGTTTTAAAATAATACTATATACTCCGTCTCCTTCTTCTGTAACATCTCTAGGTTCTTCTCCATCTATTACTATTTTTTCTACATCTTGATATGTCATTAACTCATTTTCAAAAGTCATTTTGGCTGTTTCACCATTTTTTATTCTTCGTGGAATTGTAAGGTTTCTCATTTTAAAGTTTACTTCTTCTTTTTTAGCAATCTCAACAGTTTGAGTAACTAATGTTTCTTTAACCGTGTTATAGTCATCTTCATCTTCACTGTCTAGGTTATAGTTTCTTTCAATCGTCAATGTATAAGCAACACCTGGTTCTAATGTTACAGTATGAGAATTTGTTCCATTATGAATTAGTTCTTTTAATACTTCTTTGCCAGAACTACTTACGATTTTTACATAACTATTTAATAAAGCATTGTCAGGGTCAGTTACTTCAAAAGATACTGTAAAGTCTGATTCTTTATTAGATGTTTTTATATCAGTAATCTCAGGTGTTGTTTTCAATATATCCAATGAGATATTTTCAGGAGCTTTTTTGAAATCATCTCTAGCTATAGTTTTTCCACTATCAAGTGTCACTCCTAAAATTTCAATTTCTTCTTTTCCAGCTTCACGTTTACCGTTAATAGTAATATAGTAATAATCTATTGTTCCATCAGATTTTCTAACAACTGTTGCATCATAATTTTCTCCTTCACTTGTATCGTCATTTAAGTCATTTATTTTTACTGATTTAATAGGTAAGTTTGCTTTGTTTTCACTTTTAAATCTTAACTGAATTTTTTCATCTTTATTGAAGAATTTTGTTTCTTCTTGTTTGCTATTATATGTTTTTGTATCAGTTATAGTTAATTCATAATTAGATATTAAAGTGAATTCTTTTTCTAATACAAGTGTGTCTGAATTTTCAGAATCTTTTTTGTCTGAGTCTAAATCATATATAATATCAATTCTAAGTCTTTGTGATTCACCTTCTGGAACTTTGAAACTTAATGTTGTTGTTTTTGCATCAACATCTAATTTTTGTGATCCTACAGTAGCCGTTCCTGATATAATTGTATTATCTGGGTCGTTAATATTAAAGTTAAATATTACTGTACCAGTTGATACATCATCTATTTCTGATAAACCATCAATAGATGGAATTGCTCCTAAAATATCTACTTCGTCAATATGAGGTGTTGCAAGTGTTTCTTGCATTCCGTTTTCAAAGTCTACTCTTTGTAATTTTATACTATATAATCCAGCATCTGTTGGAACTACATAGTTTTCGACTCTGTATATTCCTTCTTTAATTTTTTTCACAGAATATTCAGTTTCATTTATCATTACTCTGTTGACATCAGAGCCAGTATTTGATGTTATTTCATAATCTAAGTTGATTGATGCTCCTTTTTCTAGATATTTGTTAGGTTTTGTATTTGTTTTTACATCAATTACAGGTGTAATATTTATTTCTTCGCTTTGTTTTAGTGGCGTTCTTATATGTTCAGCGCCATCAACTGTATCATAATCTGCAAGGATTTCAACAGTATATTTTCCTGCATTAATACCTTCGAATGTAGTTTCTATTCCTTTTAAATCATTTATATTTTGTAATTCTATATCATTTGATTTTAACTCTGCTCCTGAATTATCTTTTAATGCAACATATAGTTTTGATAAAGTTTTATCTGTATCTTCTATATCAAAAGTAGTATGAATATTTATTGCATTTACAATTTCACTTGATATTGAGGTTACTTCAGGTTTATTTTTAAATATTACTACTGAATCTTTTTCAGTTGGCTCAACATTTTTTTCATTATCCAAAATAGCATTATCTATTTTTATTTCTGTTCTCTTTCCTTCTTGAGCTTCTCCATATGGATATTCAAAAGCATATCTATTTTCAGTAGCTGGTTCTAAAGGCGTTACACCATAGTCAGTACCATTTATATTTATTGATTTTACTTTATATCTAGAATTGTTAGTTGCAGTAAATTCAATTGTTGCTTTATGCTCAGCATTATTTACTTGTGTAACTTTAGTATTTGATATTTTAAGATTGTATTCTGGTATAATCTCTACTTCTATAGGTCCATAACTTTGTTCTTCTTGATTTAATTTATTGTTATGATCTTCGTCTAAATCAGATGTTATTTCTAAAGTTATAGAATATTTTATATATGGTTTTAAAGTAAGTTCATATGAGTTTTTAGTCTTATTTATTTCTAATGTTGAAACTTTGTTATTGTCAGTATCTTGCATTTTTATTACACCAGTTACAAAGCTATTATCAGAATCTTTTAACTCATATGATGCAACTGCTTTTCCAGAACTTGTATCTACTTTAAAGTTTTCTACAGTTAATCTATCCTTTAATACTTCTAAAGTTCCTTTAACGTCTTCTTCAACTACTTCTTTATTTGATAAAGTTATACTTTCAATTATAATTTCTTTTTTTCCTGCATCTGCATATCCTTCTAAAGTTTCCTCAGTTGTATATGTGTCTCCATCTTTTATAAGTTTATATGATTTTCCACCTATTTGCGCATATTCAGGATAATATGATATTTTTTGGCCATCTAATGAACCAATAAAGGTTTCAGAAGTAAAGCTTAAATGGAAAGATTCATTTTTATTTAAATATTTGCTTACTTCTCCTGTAGTTGATTTTTGGGCAGAAATATTTTCTACTTTCAATACAGAAGGTGGGAATAACCAAGCTATACCTTTAAATAATGATTTATCTTTATAATAGTTATCATTTTCTGGGATACTAGTAAGTTCATTTGTATCTAAATCATATGTTGCGCAAACATCTAGAGGAAGTCCTCTTTGTTCTACAACATCTTTAAATGTTATTTCATTTTTTCCAACTGTAACAGCTGGTCTAGGGTTACCACTTGTATCTTTAAATTGTCCCGCACCTAAAGTTACATAAGCACTATCTTTAACTATTACATTTTCAGGGTCATTTAATGTAAATTTAAATGTTATTGTATGTTCTTGCCAGTTTTCATCAATCTCATAGTCAAATGGCACATATGGAGCAGACTTTAGTACATCTATTTTTTCTGTTTTTTCTTGCTGTACTGTAACATCTTCTACATCATGTTTTACTTTATTAACAGTAAGCTCTTCTATTCCTGATGTATCTTTTGCTTTATATTTAATTGTATATTTTCCTTCATATTTTCCATTATCTAAAGAAGTTACTTCACCTACAGAAGTTACAATATATGATTTATCATTTACATATATTTCTGAAACAGGAATACTTGTATTTGAAGTTACTTTAAAGGTAATTTCTACAAACTCTTTTCCATCTTTTCTGTCTGTTCCATCTTTATTTGATTTCTCTGGATATTTTGTAGAGAATTTTTCAAAAGATATATCTGTCCATATTTCTAATTGAATTTCTTTTTTTAGTAATTCTGATAATTGTTGCTCGTTTAATCCATTTTCTTCATTATCTAAATCATAAGTTCCATCTAAAGTTACTTCATAAGTAGCATATTTGTCAAAGTTTGGAATATCATTTAAATTGATTTTTATATCTCCTGCTTGCAAGTTATTCTTTGAATATACTTCTACTCCATTTAATTTAATTATAACTTTTCCATTTATTGTTGCTTCTTCTGAATTCTCTAATTTGAATGATATATATCTACCTTCCTTATTTAATGTAAAATCAGTAACTTGTGGTGCAAGCTTTAATACATAAATACTTGCGTCTTTGTTGTTAACTGTGAATTCAGTATCAGTATCTTCATATTTAATACTTGCTAATTCATATACTTTTTCTCCTGCTGCTTGTGGTATATCTACAGTAAGTATATATTTTCCGTTTACAACTTTTAAGTCTTCACCTTTATATTCTTTTCCATCAAGTACAATTGCTGTTACAGGTTTATCTGTATTTGATGTTATTGTATATGTTAAATCTATATTTTTAGTATTTCTATCAAAATATTTATTTTCTAATTTTTCAAAAGTTACTATTGGTTTTATTTCAATTTCATGAGTTATATTTCCTTCATTTATTTTAACTTGGTTGTGAACATTTCCATCATTTCTTTCATAATCTGCTAAAATTTCAATAGTATATGTTCCTGCTTTTGTAATATCAAATACTGCATTTGTCATATTATTTTCTAATGTTTGAGTTGCAACAACTGTATTTTCATTTTTAACAACAACTGTAACATTTTTAGCAATATTTGCTTCATCTTCTAAGCTAAATTCAACATTTAATTTATTATCTTCGTATTTTGTAGTAACATTCGTAGCTTTTGGTGCTTTTTTAAATACTTCATAACTTTGAACAGGGTCTATGTCTATATCTATTTCATCTGTCCCATTTCTTGAAATTATAACTTTTTGAATATTTTTAGTTGCATGTTCTTCATTTTTATGAGGAATTTCTACAGTATAAGTATTTGTTCCATCTTGTTTTGTTACTTCATATTTTTGACCATCATCCATTACTACATATTTTACATCTGCATTTACTGAATTTGTACTTGTAAATGTTACTATAGCCAAGTCTTTTTTTACATCCACTTTTGTTATTGATAAATCAGCTGTATATGTTGTAATTACTTGGATTTGTCTTTTCTCAAATATTTCTGATAAACTATGTGTATTTTTTTCGTTATTTTCGTCATCATCTAAATCATAAGTTCCAGATAAGCTTAATGTATATGTTCCATTTGGAAGTTTATCTTTATTTAATTCTATTTTAGTTTCTGCTGTCTCTTTTCCTTGTGGAATATTAGTATTTAAGTCTTCTGTTAACACTTCTATATTTTCTTCATTTGTTAAAATAACTTTAGCATCTTTTATTATTGCTTTTTCAGGATTTTTAAAGCTAAATTCTAAAGATTGATTTTTTACAAATTCATTAAATGTATATTTTTCAATGCTTGGTACAGTTTTTAATAAATAATACTTAGCTGTTTTTGTTTCTGTTTTATCTAATACTACTGTTTCTCCATCAAACATTAATATATTAACATCAATAATTTTTTCTCCAAACCCAAATTTCTCAGCAGGAATATAAACTGTAAATGTTCCGTCAGGATTTATGGTAGCTTCATGGAAGGTGTCATTTACATTTACACCAGTTGGGTTATTTTTGTTATTTGACTTATATGTATATTTTATTTCTACATTTTTACCTTTTTCTACATAATAGTTTTGAACTTCTGCATTAGTAATACTTGCTTTTGTATGAATTGTTGCATCTGCTTTTCCTATTGTTTCTTCAGTATTATGAATTAAACCATCAACTGCATCATAATCAGCACCTATTTCAATAGAGTAAATTCCAGCATCAAACATATCATTTTCTGCATCAAAAGTTACTTCTTTAGTTTCTTTAGTAATTGGCTGTCTTATTGTTTTACCTTCTGAATCTACTAATCTTGCTTCTAAAGATGTTATTACATTATCTGTATCAGCAATATCAATTTTTCCTTTTATTGTTTTTTGTTCGCTTATTACTTCTGTCTCTATTTTTGCTGTTGGTTTTGTCTTAAATACTACTACATTATTTTTTAGATTATTAAATTTATGTCCATTATTTAATTCAGCAGTTTGTAACTCTAGAACTGTACGAGTTTCATTTTCATAAGGAATTGTTACAGTATATGAAGTTCCTGATTTTATAGCATTATATGCTTTACCATTTATTGTTACTTTTGTAACATAATGATCTTCATATTCTTCACTTGTTTCTGTTACATTTGTACTTGTAAATTGTAATGATATTTGTTCATTTGTTCTGTCTACATTTATAACTTTTAAGTCTTTTAACTCAAGCTGATAATCTATTTCTAATTCAAAATCAATTCCATCAAATGTCTTTATAAATTGATTATCATTGTTTTCTTTATTTTCATCTAAATCATATGTAATCGTAAAATCTGCACTATATCTTGTAAATATTTTTATATTTTCAAGTTCAATGCTACCTTTTAATTCTTCAATATTTACTTCTTGCTTTTCTTGTGGATTTTTTATATTTGTAATTACTATTTTTCCACTTACAAATGTGTTTTCTTGGTCTTTAATTTCATAGACTAATACTGGTTTTTCTCCTGTTTCGTCTATTTTTACACTTACTATTTCAGGTTTAATAGATTTTAATATTTCTACTTCTTGACTATATGTAACATCAATATCTCCAAATCTATCAAAATGTACTTTTGATACTTCTAAATTTAAATTTCCTAAAGTTGTTGGTGCATCAAAATTAACCACATATGTACCATCTGCATTTTTAGTTGCAGAAAGTTTTTGTGAATTAAGATATATTTCTTTTATTACTTCATCTGTATTTGACTCAAATGTATATATAGCTTGTGCTTGTTGTTCTTTTTTTAGATATTTAGTTTCTTTGCCATCAGCAAAAATTTTTCCATTTGTTATTTTTATTGTTAATGGTGTATTGTATGTATTTTTTGCTTCTTTTTCTATTGATAATTCGTTATTGTCTCCTAAATCATATGTAACTTTTGCCTTTACCTTATATGTTCCTGCTTTGCTTATGTCAAATAAATTTCCATTTTCTGAAAGTTTTTGTGTATTTACAACATTTCCTTTTTCGTCAATTAAATATATTGTTACATCTTTAACTGCTAAGTCAGTATCTTTAATACCTAAATTTACTGCTAAATTGTTATCATTTTTTTGAGCACTAACTTCTTCAATAGAAGGCTTATCTTTTAAGTATGTATATTCAAAAATTTGGCCAATTTGTTCTTCATAACCATTTTCTAGCACAACTTTTTCTACAGTTATTCTATTTTTTACACCTTTTGTTCCTTTAGGTAATTCAACTGTATATTTTCCATTTTCATTTTTTACTGGATATTCTACGCCATCTATAATAACTGACCTAACTCCATATTGTGATTGCATACCATTTTCAAAAGAAAGAATTAAATTATCGTCCTTTGCAACCTTTTCAGATAAAGTCATATTCTTATTTTCAAATCCATATATAGGTTTATCTTCTACAGGTTTTTCAACATTGCCTTCACCATTATTATTGCTACTGTTACCAGCATTTCCTACACTACCACTTGGCTTTTTACTATTACTGCTATTTCCATTTTTATTATTAGCAGACATACTAGAGTTTGTAGTTCCATTTGTAGTATCGAAAACATTAAAATTTTCCGTATTGTTCTCATCTTGAACATCACCGTCTTGTGCCGAATTTTTTATTTCTAATACATATTCTAATTCTTTGTTAGATTCTTCTTGTTGACTTATATTACTATTTGTATTTACATTTGCTGATTTTCTAAAAACTTTTTCAAGTGTAACTGTAAGTAATGCAATAATTAAAATTATTCCTATTGCTATAATTACATTTTTTTCTTTTTTATTTAATTTAAAAATTGGTAGTAATTTTACCATGCCAATTATAATAGCTAAAATTAAAACAATGCATATTAAAATTAACCATGGAAATTCACTTTTAGTTTCTGTACTTTCAGTTTGAAGATTAGAATTTTCTTCATTTTTTACATCTGCTACTATGCTTTTTTCTTCACCTAATATTTTAACAGTTTGTGATGCATTTTCTAGTACTAAAGCATTTTCACCATCAGATGCACTTGCACTATATAATCTAATAGTTGTATCCCCTGATTTTGCATTTTCTTTTACCTTTAGTTTTAAGCTTATAGCATTTTGCATTGTTTCTTCAGGTTTGTTAATCAAGGAAAATTTGCTATCATAATTACTATATTTTATATCAGACCAATTATCTTGTTCTTGAAAATCTTCTTTTTCTATAGATTCAAAAACATCTTTGTCATACCCTATTTTTGCTGTATAACTAGATAAAGAAGTCGCATCACTATTAAATTTTATAGTTGCAACTAATTCTTCTCCTGAATTTAATTCTGATTTACTTAAAGCTAAATCCATTTTATCTACTGCAAAAACACTTGTTGCAGAGATAAAAATCAATAAAAATGTCAATAAAATTACTACACTTTTTTTCATTTATAACATCCACCCTTTTATTTGTTTTTTGCAAATTACATTGCCTCTTAATTTTACCATAAATGTCTAATTTTAGCAACAGTTTTGTATATAAATTTATATTAAATATTGCCATAAAATATGAAATTTGATAAAATATATTTATAATATTCAAAGAGGTGAAAAGTAATGATTAAATATGAAAATAATCCTGAATACTTAAATGCATTTTTAGACTACAGTACCACTATTTTGAATAAATCACCTAATAGTATAAAAGAATATAACTATGACTTATCTATGTTTCTAAAATTTATAAAAATACATTTTAGGTTGACAAAAGAAACAGATTTTGCAAAAATTACAATTAAAGATATCGGATTTGATACTATAAAAAAAATAGAACTTAACGATATTCATGCATTTATCAGTTATTTAGCTAGAGAACAAAAAAGTAAATCTGCAACAAGAGCTAGAAAGGTCTCTACTATTAGAATATTTTTTAAGTATCTAAGCCAAAAGGCAGATTCAGAATTCCGACTTAAAGAAAACCCAGCACAAAACTTAGAAACTCCTAAGTTAGATAAAAGATTACCTAAATATTTGAATTTAGAAGATAGCAAAAAATTATTAAAAACTACTGATAACTCAGATAATAGAAATCACCAAAGAGATTATGCTATTATTACTTTATTTTTAAATTGTGGAATGCGTTTATCAGAGCTTGTTGGAATAAATATTACTGATATTGACTTTAGTGAAAATAAGTTAAGTATTATAGGAAAAGGCAATAAAGAAAGAACTATATATTTAAATAAAGCTTGCATAAATGCAATAAAAGATTATTTAGATGTTAGACCAAAGCAAGGAATTAAGGCTGACAAATTAAATTCTCAAAAAGCTTTATTCTTAAGTGAAAGAAAAGAAAGAATTAGTAGAAGAACAGTTCAACATATTGTATATACCAAACTATTAGCAGCAGGATTAGACCCATCAAAATATTCTGTACATAAATTACGCCATACAGCAGCAACATTGATGTATCAATATGGACAAGTAGATATTAGGGCTTTACAAGAAGTATTGGGACATGAAAGCATTTCTACAACTGAAATTTATACTCATGTTAACAGTGCACAAGTAAAAAATGCATTAGAAAGTAATCCTCTTTCTGATTTATAATTTAAAGGCAATATATATGTATTGCCTTTAAAATTTAGAATGATGGTATTTTTAATTCTTCACCTATACTTAAGCTTATATTTCCTAATTCGTTACATTCTTTAATATTTTGCACTACATCTCTAATATCATAATCTTTATAATATGGATTTATACTTGTTTCTTTAACAGCAATATCCCATAAAGTATCTCCCTGAGATACATATACTGTTTTGTAAGTCATTTCTGTGTTACTAGAAGCTTTAGTAGTAAACATCAATATTAGTATAAATAATAAACCTAATAGAATAATTGGTAATTTAATAAACTTCTTTTTATTTACAATTTTAACTTTCATAAAAAACCTCCAACAAAAATAAATGTTCGCTTTATAAATATATTATATACGAACATTTATTTCTTGTCAATAGTTTTTTGCAAAAAAATGTTTGGCTTTTATTTTATAATAATATTGGATTTATCTGTTCCCCTTCTAGTGCTGATTCTACGGTTTTTATTATCATATCAAAGTCTGCTACAATTGACCTTGGTTTTGTTATCGGATTATCTTGTCTAAAAGGTACAAAATAATAATTTCTCCTGTTTAATAATTTTCCAATATTTTCAGCATTCGCTCCTAGCCCATTATTTGTAGAAATTGCAATTACAATTGGTAAATTATTTCTTAAATGTGATTTAGCAGCCATAGTAGCAGGAGTATCTATAATATCATAGGCAAGTTTTGAAATAGTATTTCCTGAGCAAGGAGCAATAACCATAATATCAGTTAATCTTTTAGGTCCTATTGGCTCAGCATCTGGAATTGTGTGTATAATTTTCTTGCCAGATATATTTTCAATTTTATCTATAAAACTTTCCGCTTTCCCAAACTTAGTATCTAATTCATAGCTATTAAAAGACATAATAGGAACAATTTCTGCTCCCATTTCAGCTAATTCCTTCATTATAGGAATTGTCTTATTAAAAGTACAAAAAGAGCCTGTAAGTACATATCCAATCTTTTTTCCTTTTACATTCAAAATTTACATAGCCTCCTTTCAAATTGTCTTAATATATAATATGAATTTATGTAAATTTTGAAATATATAATTTAAAATAAAGTTGCTCCTATCATTCCTGCATCATTTTGAAATTGCCCCATAACTAATTTTGGCATAATATTTCTATCTATAAATAGAGGCATTTCTTGTAATTTTTGCTCTATTTTTTCTAGTAAAATATCTTCATAATAAGAAAAACTTCCTCCAAATCCTATAACTTCTGGCATATTGATATCAATAATATTGCTTAATCCTAGACAAAACTCGTCAATATAGTTATCTATTACTTCTTGAACTTTAGTATTTTGTATATTTTCGCGTAAATATGTACGAATTAGTTTACCTGAATGATTTTCTATACCAAAATTTTTTTCTATACTTTCTTTAAATGCTTTCATAGAACCATAAGTTTCAAAACAGCCTAATTTTCCACATCTGCATAGTTTTCCATCCTTTTGAATTACCATGTGTCCATATTCACTAACAGACATATAATCATTATCAAATGTTACTCCACCTATTCCAGTTCCTATAACTAAGAAAACACCTTTTGAATAATCTTTTATAGATCCATATTTTCTTTCTGCTTTTGCTGCGCAGAGGCTATCTACATTTACACAGGTACGTATTGAAAATTCTTCAAATAAAATATCAGCAAAATTTATTCCATTTAATTCTGGTAGATTAGGAGAATGTAGTAAAATATTATTCTTTATATATCCTGCAAGTGATATTCCAATCATTTCAATTTCATATTTTTCTAAAATGTTATGTATAGTCTTTTTTAAATATTCTACTATATTTTCACAAATATTCTGTTTGAAATTTGTATCATATACATATTCTATCTTTTCTATAATTATTTTTTCATCTATTACACTAAGTGCAATATGGCTACCACCTATATCAATTCCTATTTTCATTTTATATACCTCTTTTAAAATAAAAGCATCGTAATCCATCGATGCTTTGAATTTTATTATTTTAACCATTCTGGATTTGCTAAATACCAATCAATAGTTTTTACAATT
>CANQOU010000010.1 GCA_947625565.1 uncultured Clostridia bacterium | reverse complement strand
GCTCTTTATATTATATGAGATTATCTAAAAAAAGGAAGTATCCCATTCCATACATTTGTATGAAATGGGATGCTACGACTTTTTGAAATAAAATAGATGTCTTATTGTAGCTTAAGATGTGCAACATAGAAACTGTTTTGGGTCTCCACCAAGTAGATGTCGTCCACATCTGTAGCAAACACTTTTTCAAGCTTTACAATTTCTGTCGCTTTTAGTAGTTGTTCTGCTACAGTGTCTGAATGAACCACACCTATCAGATTTTCGCCAACATGCGGCTCCCGAGTCAGTTCCACTAACATCTTTTTCATTTCCTTTGTTGCCATAGTTTAATTCCTCCTCATTTTTATTTGGCAAGTATTATTACTGCCTTAAAAATATTCTATCATAAAATCAAAGATTATTCAACTTTTGTGTTTTTTAAATAGCTTTCCATAAAGCCATTTAATTCTCCATTCATTACTGCTTCTACATTTCCAACTTCATAATTTGTTCTATGGTCTTTTACCATAGTATATGGGCAAAAAACATATGAACGTATTTGACTTCCCCAGCTAATATCTTTTTGTTCTCCTTTTAAATCTTCTATTTTTTCCTTTTGTTCTTTTTCTTTTAAATCTAATAGTTTTGATTTTAACATTTTCATAGCTGTTTCTCTATTTTGTATTTGAGAACGTTCTGATTGGCAAGCTACTACAATATTTGTTGGTATATGCGTTATTCTAACCGCTGAAGATGTTTTGTTTATATGTTGTCCTCCTGCGCCTGATGCTCTATATGTGTCTATACGTAAATCATCTTGATTTATTTCAATTTCAATGTCATCTGTTATCTCTGGTAATACTTCAACAGATGCAAATGATGTATGTCTTCTTCCTCCACTATCAAAAGGAGATATACGTACAAGCCTATGTACTCCTTTTTCAGATTTCATATATCCATAGCTATTGTCTCCTGATATTTCAAATGTTACACTTTTTAGTCCTGCTTCCTCGCCTTCTAAATAGTCTAGTTCTTTAATTTCAAAATCATTTTGTGTTGCCCATCTTGTATACATACGATATAGCATTTCTGCCCAGTCTTGTGATTCTGTTCCTCCTGCTCCTGGATGGATTGTAACTATAGCATTATTATTGTCATATTTCCCAGAAAATAGAGTAGTAATTTGCAATTTTTCTATCTCTTTTTCAATATGTTTCGTACCTTTTATTACTTCCTTTGCCATTTCTTCATCATATTCTAATTGTAGCAATTCACTCATTTCTAGAAGATTATTTACTTCTTTTTCTATTTTTTCATATGTTTCACATTTTGTTTTTATTTTTTTTATTTCTGACAACACTTTTCCAGATTTTTGGCTATCATTCCAAAAGTCTGGTACTGCTGTTTGATTTTCTAATTCTTGCAATTTATTTTTTAGACTGACTATGTCAAAGAGATTCACCCAATTCGTTTAATATTTTCTGTAACTCTTTTAACTGTTTTAGATTTTCTTCTAGTTCTAACATATTATCACTCTCCTTATATAATAAATTAATTAACCTGTTCTATGATACCATCTTTTATGATTATTTTTTCTTCTGTATTGTTTTCAATATCATATATTGTTGCTCCTCCTAAATTACATACATTTCCATGCTCATATTCTTTTAGGAAAAGCATGACAAGATATTTTTCATTATTCATCTTAGCAATATTTTTTAAATTATCTAATGTTTCTAATTCATATATTCCTCTTTTAAAGAGTAAATTGATATATCCTCTGACTCCAGAATCTTTTATTGCTAAAATACAATTTTCATAATTATTTTTTATATATTCTGCTAATTTTTCATTATTTGTTCTATAATTAGTCTGCCAAATATAGTGAGTATCGTTTATATAATTTTTAGTATTTAATACTAATACAAAAAATATCATTAACATAATTGTACTTGCTGCAATTTTTTTTAATTTAGAGTTTTCAATAATATGACATGTTAATTCACACATAATAAAAACTAAAGGAAAAATCATCTTCATTCTGTCATAACTATATACTGTAGCATGTTGTTTCATAATAATATTTTCTAAAACTGGAAATAAGCATAGAAAAATAACTAATTTATTTTCTAACTTTATTTGTCTATTTTTTATAAGGTCAAAAATAATTAAAATTATTAAAGCCAACCATATGTATTTAAAAGATGTTATGTATCCTGTAATTAAAGAAGTAATTGGTGTATTGGTTGTAACGCCACGCTCTAAAAATCGTTTTTTTAAAGTTTTAAAAAATAAATTTGCATCAACAACTAATAAATAATGCATACAAAATAAAATAAATGAAATTATTGTTAATAATATAATTATTAAAGATTGTTTTTTATCTTTTTTAAAATTGATAAAAAATTCAGATAGTGCAAATCCAATATTTGCAACATAACCTGTCCATTCAATATATGGATTTATCAATGTAAATCCATAAAAAACATATTTGGCTATTTTTGAATTATCTTGTTTTGATTTTAAATAATAATAAAGCTGAATTAAAAGTGTTACTTGCATTATTGAATGATGCCAATATGTAATTCCTAATCCATGTAATATTTCAGGTGCACTTATATATACTAATAAACCAACAATCGCTATCAAATATACATTTCTGTTTTTTCGATATAAAAAGGTTATTATTTTAACTAGTAATAAAGCAGAAATTATATATATACTACTTTCAGAAATCGGCAAGTTAAATATTTTAAAAAATAGCCATGGTAAGAAATATCCAGCTGGTGAAAAAGAAGTATAATAGTAATTTCCATCTTTGTCAGGAATTGTATCTCCCCAAGGAATATTTTTATCAGTATTTCCACCTAAACTAACTATTGGTAAAAATAAATGCTTTGAAATTGGTGTTTCATTATACGCCTCTATTGTTAGTAATGTATGCCAAGTAGCATCTGAATTATAATAATTCACTTCATAATTCTTGTATTTAATTATTGCAACAAAAATAATAATTATAATTGTCATAATATATAATAAATAAATATTCTTTTTTGAATTATTAGTTTTCTTAATATTTTCGTTGTTTTTCATAATTTCTCCTCTGCACTTTGCAAGTTTATAACAATATAATTGTTGATTACATATTTTTTAACATTTTATTTTCAGAACTATTATATTTATAAATCTACTAATTGTCAATTTTTTAATATTGAAAAATATTGTTTTCTATGTGATACTGATATACATAAAGAAATAATAACATTACTTTTTAGACTAGAATAATAATGTAACCACTAAAGTCTTACTATCTTAGATTTGTATTTAAATAAAAAATTTTAGAGCTATGTTTCCATAGCTCTTTATTATTTATTCACATCAATGCACATTTAATATTTATCATACATATAGTATTTGCTACTCGCTGTCAAAATGATGTCATTAATATCATTTTGTAGTTCATGAGTTTAAACACTTTTATGTATTTTTACTTTTTGTTAATGCTCATACTGAATTTTCTTCTGATTTCCCATCTTTATATATATTTTGAATATGTCTTGTAATAGTTCTTCTATCTTTGTCAAATAATTCTACCTTTTGTTTTTTGTCTAGGCCTTACTGTTTCATCCTTCATATTTACTTCTAATTTAACATCTTGTTTTTCAAATATTATAATTTCATTATATGAAAAATCATAGCTAATACTGTACTTATAATCTTTTTATAAATCTTTTTCTTCATCTATGTTGTGATAATTTTCCATTGGAATTGTTGAATTATCTTTATATTTTAGCAAATATTGAGTTCTTTTTTCTAATGGAATTGGATTTTCTTCAAAGCCTTCTGGGCCATAATGTCCTATAACATATTCTGGCAAAATAAAACTATCTCCATCTTGTTCATTTGCTCCCCAAACTGGAATCTCAGAATTATGATTGAAAGCTTCTTTTGGTATACGTATTACTATTTTATTGCAATCGTTTGTTATAAATTCTGAAAAACTCATTGTATGATTATATGTTCCTGTTGTCGTACAGTCTAATCTGTTTTTCTGTGATTTACTATCATAAGTCGAAGATTTTTTTCCATTTTGGAAGCATTCAGCCTTTTTATTAGGTTCTGACATTATTCCATATTTATGTTGTAAAATATAGTTATTTTTGTCTTCATATAATTCTTCCATTTTTTTACCTTGTTCTATGGTTAATTTTCCATCCATATATAAGTAAGATTGTATATTGTCATTACTATAAGTTCCTACAAAAGGCGAAGCAGATATAAAATGTTCTAATTTTAAATCATCAACTTTTTGATACAAGTCAGCTCCCATCCTTATTGCTTCTAATAAATATTTTTGAGGAATTTTATACATTCCTTCTTGAACCTTTTTTGGATTTTCTATTTCTTCTAATATTGGTTTTATACGAGAAATATTCCATTGCTTTTCTTCTTCATATTGTCCATCTCGATATAATTCAAATTCATCAATTTCAGATGTAAGTTTTTTAAGAGACTTTTTATATAAATCAGGATTATTACTAGTGTCATACTTAATATATGAAAAATCATAATCTATCATTTTATCTATAATTTGCTCTTTTACTATGCCTTTAAATGAATCTAGAAAATTAGGATTTTTCTGGAATAAGTTCTCTATACCTTCTTTTCCTGTTTTATCAATATATTTTAAAAATTTGTCTCTTTGGTTTATATCATTTAAAGTTAATAAGTTTTCTCCTTCTTCATGATATTCACCTGTTAATACATTTTTTCCATCTACAATTTTAAAATTTTTTGTAGTAATTTTTTGTAATTCACCATTTTCATTATAATCCATAGAAAATTTTCTTGTTGCATTTTCTTCATTTAACGTACTTATAGTTGATTCATCAATCTTTACTGCAAATCCTTCTTTATGCAATGTTCCATCTTCATTTATTGATAATGTTGCACTAGTAAATTCGTCATTTGCTAATACATTTTCATCTTCACCATGAATAGTCATTTTTTGAATAGTTACATTTCCTTCTTCATCAACTGTTATTGAAGATTGTTTTAATCCTTTATTTTTACTATATTGGTAGTTTGTTTTCTCAAGATTTATCTTGCTTTCTTTAATTATAGAAATCATATGTTGCAGTTCATCATTACTTATGTTATTTTCAGTTTTTGACCATATATTATCTCTTTCGTCTAAAATATCTTTTACTGTAGAAGTAATTTCTGTAAAGGCTGTCTTGTTATTTATTAGTTTTTCATTGATTTTTAATTCTTCAATTATTTTGTTTATAACATCTTGCTTAGAATAAATCTTTTTTAGGTCATCCTTAAAAGATGTTGTATTAGTTTTTAAACTAATACTTTCCTCTAATTTATTGGGTGCTTCTAATCTTGGATTTCTATTAAATATTGCTTTTATCCTTTTTATAAAATTTTGTATTTTTGACATATAATTACCTCCTACTCATTATGTTTTAATATTCAATTATATTATTACATATTTTCATCATCTTTGCAATATTGGTTTAATAATTTGCTTTTATTATATAATTTACTGCTTTTATATTTCTCTAACTAAGGTTATTTCCTGTAAAATTCCATCCAGCATCTAAATTATCCATATATTTTTGTTTGTCTTTTAATTCTTCTTCAAATTTAGTCGCAACACGTCTACTGCATGATATTGTATAAGCTGAGTAATCTAGCTTTTTTCAGTTTCATAAATGTATTTTAGCAAATCTTTTGCAACCTTTAATTTTTTCTCATTTTCATTGTCAAATCTCCATCCATTAAGAAATGTGGTATTAAATCCTTTTCCATCTCCGTTTTCATCAAAGAATGTACTTCCTCTGCTACAAAATTACTTGCTTTTGCTGGACTAGATCCTTCTGTTAGACAATCTGATAATTTTAATGCTACTAACACTAAAATTTCTGAAAGTGGCTCTAAGCATTTACATTTTGCAATAAACCATGCAACTGAACTTATTATTTGGAATGATGAAATCTTTTACCAATATTATACCACAAAATTGGTACAAGTTAAATCTTACTAAAATGCAATATGTCATGTTGTTCATAAATAACTAGCATGAATTTTAAATTATTTACAACAAACACTACATTTAAAGCTTAAGTTAACAAATTTTTAAATATTTTTATTGACAATTAATAGTTAGTCTCCTAAATAATACAATTTAGTAAATAAAAAAGAGTTATACATATAAATGTTTAACTCTTAACTATGTCATATTCATTTTCAAAAATCTCTGTAACCATTTGTATTACTGGTTTTTGCCACAACAGTTCTTGTATTTTTTTCCACTTCCACATGGACATGGGTCATTTCTTCCAATTTTTGGTCCTTCATTTCTTACAGTTTGATTTTCATTTATATTCATTGACTTTCCACCATCAACACTGTTTATAGCCTCTAATGCAGCTCCAGTAATTTTAGCTGTTTCTTGACGTCTAACATCTTGTTGTTTTCTAATGTTCATAAGAATTTTAACAACATCATATTTAATATCTGCTGTCATTTCTTCGAACATATCCATGCCTTCCATTCTGTATTTTACAACAGGGTCTTGTTGTCCATATGCGCGTAAACCAATACCATCTTTTAGTTCTTCCATATTATCAATATGATTCATCCATTTTTCGTCAACAACTTTTAGTAAAACCACTCTTTCAAGTTCACGCATTTGTTCTTCGCCAATGTCTTTTTCTTTTTCTTCATATTTTTCTAAAGATTGTTTTTGTAATTCTTCCTTAATTTTTTCAGGATTATCATCATTTTCTTTAATAAAATCTCTAATATCAATTCCGAAATTAGTTAAAATTTCATTTCCTAGAACTTCTGCCTCAACATGATTATTTTCATCAACATACATATCAACAATTTCATTTGATACACTTGTAATCATATTTGTTATATTATCTTTTAGATTTTCACCATCAAGAACTTCTCTTCTTTGTTTGTAAATAATTTCTCTTTGTACATTATTAACATCATCATATTTCAAAACATTTTTACGAATACCAAAGTTTCTTCCTTCAACTTTCTTTTGTGCATTTTCAACTGATTTTGAAATAATTTTTGCTTCTATTGGCATATTTTCGTCTGCACCTAAAGTATTATATACTTTCGTAATAGCATCTCCACCAAAGATTTTCATTAAATCATCATCAAGACCTATATAGAACTTAGATTCTCCTGGGTCACCTTGACGTCCACTACGTCCCCTTAGCTGGTTATCAATTCTTCTTGATTCATGTCTTTCTGTTCCTATTATTTTCAAACCACCAGCTTGAATTACTTTTTCTTTTTCCTCTTTGATTTCTTCATCATATTTTTGTACTAGCTTTTTAAATTCTTCTCTTGCTCTTAAAATTTCTTGGTCGTCTGTTTCATAATATGTGTTTGATTCTTCTATTAAATTTTCTGGAACACGATTTTTTCTCATTTCTTCTTTTGCTAAATATTCGCTATTTCCACCTAGCATAATATCAGTACCACGTCCAGCCATATTTGTTGCGATTGTAACTGCCCCAAATTTACCTGCTTGTGCTACAATCATAGCTTCTTTTTCATGTGATTTTGCATTTAATACTTCATGTGGAATTCTTTCCTGTTGTAGCAATTTACTTAATTTTTCAGATTTTTCTATTGAAACTGTACCAATTAAGACTGGTTGACCCTTGCTATGGCTTTCCTTAATGCTTTCTACAACTGCTTTAAATTTAGCATTCTCATTTTTATAAATAACATCATTTTGGTCATCACGTATCATTGGCTTATTTGTAGGAATAGATACAACATCTAAGTTATATATTTCTTCAAATTCTTCTGCTTCTGTCATTGCTGTACCTGTCATACCTGCTAATTTATCATACATTCTAAAATAATTTTGGAATGTGATAGTAGCTAATGTTTTTGATTCATCTGCAATTTTTACATGTTCTTTTGCTTCAATTGCTTGATGCAAGCCATTGTTATATCTTCTTCCATACATAATACGTCCTGTGAATTCATCAACAATTAGAACTTCTCCATCCTTTACAATGTAATCAATATCTTTTTTCATAACACCATGTGCACGTAAAGCTTGATTTACATGATGTACTAAAGTAGAATTTTCCAAATCATTGAAATTATCTAAATGGAAAAATTCTTCTGCTTTTTTGATACCTTTTTGTGTCAAAGATGCAGATTTTGCTTTTAAATCTATAATGTAATCATATTTTTCATTATCTTCTGCTTGGTCAAGGTCTTTAACGTCTTCTTCAACAATAACTTTTGCTTCTAATTTTTTTACAAAATCATTTGCTTTTTTATATAGCTCAGAAGATTCATTTGCTCTACCAGAAATAATTAAAGGTGTACGTGCTTCATCTATTAAAATACTATCAATTTCGTCGACAATTGCATAATGTAATCCACGTTGCACTAATTGATTTTTGTAAATAACCATATTATCTCTTAGATAGTCAAAACCATATTCGTTATTTGTTCCATAAGTAATATCACTATTATATGCTTTTTGCTTAGCTCCTGGTTCCATTCCATTTATAACAAGTCCAACTGATAATCCTAAAAATTTATAAAGTTTTCCCATCCATTCACTATCTCTTTTTGCCAAATAGTCATTAACAGTAATTACATGAACTCCTTTTCCTTCTAGTGCATTTAAATATACAGGAAGAGTTGCAACAAGTGTTTTTCCTTCTCCTGTTTTCATTTCTGCAATTCTACCTTGATGTAAAATAATTCCACCTATTAATTGAACATCAAAATGTCTTAATCCCAATGTTCTTTTTGAGGCTTCTCTTACTACAGCAAATGCTTCTGGTAATATATCATCTAATGTTTTTCCTTCTTTTAATTGTTCTTTAAAATAGTCAGTTTTTGCACGTAATTCATGGTCAGTTAATTTTGACATTCCTTCTTCTAAATCGTTAATCTGCTTTACTATTGGCATTACTCTTTTTACTTCTTTTTCACTATATGTTTTAAATAACTTCATTTTGTTAATTCCTCCTAAGTTATATTTTTACTTCGTTACTATATCACGAAAAACAAAAATTATCAATACTTTTTTATAAATTTGCAAGGACATATTTTTATATATTTTGCATATGTTTTAATAATATATTTTGTATGAAATGAGGCGTTTTATATGTTTATTTATAATGTGAAAGTTAACGGTAGTAAGCTTTTTAAACTATTTTTTACAGCCATTATTGTTTTAGTTATTTGTATATTGTGCTTTGTTACTTTTCGAGTATTTGGAGGTGCATCCAAAGAAGCTATTTCTTCTGATATTAGTTGTATACCCCAAAATTCTATTTCTAATATTTCTTCAAATAATTATACAAATATTTTAAAAGCTGTACATGATGACATAGATAGTTATATTGGTGTTAAAATTCATTTTACAGGATATGTATACAGACTAGCTGATTTTAGTGATAAACAATTCGTTTTAGCTCGAGATATGGTAATTTCTTCTGATTTTCAAACTGTTGTAGTTGGTTTTCTTTGTGAGTGTGAAAATGCTAAAAATTTTAAAGATTCTTCGTGGATTGAAATTACAGGAGAAATTACCAAAGGAGATTATCATGGAGATATGCCTATTTTAAAAATAACTGATATTCATGAAGCAAATAAACCAAATGAAGAATTGGTTTATCCTCCTGACGAAAGTTATATTCCTACTTCTGGATTAGTGTGATTATATCTTCTAATGAATTAATCGTAAATTCTTGCCCATATTGTTTTACTTGATTGCTTCTATTTATTAAAACAGTATGTATTCCTACACCTTTTGCACCTATGATATCTTTTTCTTCATCTCCAACATAAAGCATTTCTGCTGGTTTACATTCAAAGGTTTTGAGCATAAGTTCAAAGCCTTTTGAATTTGGTTTTCTATATCCTACATTCCTTGATGTTAGTTTTAAATCAATATATTCTGAGATTTCTTCAATATCTTTTAAAGAAAATTCGTCATCCATTCCATATGCTACATCTGTATATACACTTACTTTTATGTTATTATCTTTGCAATATTTCAAAATTTTTTTAACATCTTGATATATAGTAACTTCTCTTTGAAAAAAAGTATAAAATTGCTTTTTTGCAGTAAAAATTTTTGCTTTTTCTTCTCCCCATTTTTCAAATATCTCTCCAAAAATTTGATCTGATGTAACTTCTTTTTCTCTTGGATTTATTCTTGTATTATATTTCTGCAAAATACTAATTGCTTGTTCTTGTTTTTTTCTGTTAACAAAATTTCTGTATTATTACACATATATTTTAATGCATCTTTAAAAGAACCACTCCAATTTAATGGTTTATTATAGTCTACCAATGTACCACCAATATCAAATCCTATAGCTTTTATATTCATATACATCTCCTCCATTTTCTTTATTGTACTATATTGATGTTTATAAATCAAATTTTCTAAATAGATTTACTTTTTAGACAAAATATGATAAAATTCAACTATAAATAAGATTGGAGGTTTTAAAATGAAAAACAATGAGCTTGTTTTAATACTAGATTTTGGTGGACAATATAATCAACTAATTGCTCGTAGAGTTCGTGAATGTAATGTTTATTCTGAAGTAGTTCCTTTTGATATCCCTTTAGAAAAAATAAAGCAAAAAAATCCAAAAGGTATAATTTTCACAGGAGGGCCAGCTAGTGTATATGGTGAAGATGCTCCAAAATGTGAAGCAGCAATCTTTTCTTTAGGAATTCCTATATTAGGAATTTGCTATGGAATGCAACTTATGACACAAATATTGGGAGGAAATGTTGCTAGGCCTGATAAGAAAGAATACGGAACAACAGATGTTCAAATTGATAATACTTCTTTACTATTTCAAGGATTTGATACAAAAAATGGATTTTTAATGAGTCATACAGATTATGTTGAAAAACTTCCTGAAGGATTTAGAAACATTGGTTATACAGCTTCTTGTCCAAATGCTGCAATAGAAAATACTGAAAAGAAATTATATGGAATTCAATTTCACCCAGAAGTTAATAATTCTGTAAATGGAACTTTAGTAATAAAAAATTTCTTATATAATATTTGCCATTGCTCTGGAGATTGGACAATGTCTTCATTTGTAGAAGAAAGTGTAAAAACATTAAAAGAAAAAATTGGAGATAAAAAAGTATTATGCGCTTTGTCTGGTGGTGTTGACTCTTCTGTTGCTGCCGTTTTAGTTAGTAAAGCAGTAGGTAAAAATTTAACCTGTATCTTTTTAGACCACGGTCTTTTACGTAAAAATGAAGGTGATGAAGTTGAAACTATTTTCAAAAAACAATTTGATATAAATTTAATAAGAGTAAATTGTCGAGATAGATTTTTGACAAAATTAGCTGGTGTTACAGACCCAGAAAGAAAAAGAAAAATTATAGGTGAAGAATTTATTAGAGTCTTTGAAGAAGAGGCTAAAAAAATCGGTACAGTCGACTTTTTAGTTCAGGGTACTATTTATCCAGATGTTATTGAAAGTGGTTTAGGAAAAAGTTCTGTGATAAAAAGCCATCACAATGTTGGTGGTCTACCTGACTATGTAGATTTCAAAGAAATTGTTGAACCTTTGAGGAATCTATTTAAAGATGAAGTTAGAAAAACTGGTTTAGAATTGGGAATTCCAGAAAATTTAGTTTTTAGACAACCTTTTCCTGGGCCTGGTCTTGCAATTCGTGTTATTGGTGATATTACAGAAGATAAATTATCTATTTTAAAAGAAGCTGATAGCATATTTAGAGAAGAAATTGCAAATGCTGGATTGCACAAATCTATCAATCAATATTTTGCAGTTTTAACAAATTTAAAATCTGTTGGTGTTATGGGAGATGAAAGAACATATGATTATACAATAGCTTTAAGAGCTGTAGAAACAACAGATTTTATGACAGGTGTTTGGAGTAAAATACCTTATGAGATTTTAGAAAAAGTATCTTCTAGAATTGTAAATGAAGTAAATCACGTTAATCGTGTTGTATATGATATTACTTCAAAACCACCTGCAACAATTGAATGGGAATAAAATTTTAAGAGAATTCTTTTGAATTTAGAATTCTCTTATCTTTTGTCAAAAATTGTTTTCATTACTCCTCCATCAATCAATGTTGCAAAAATATTTTTTAAAATTATCAAGACAATTGGACCAACAAGCATTCCAATAATTCCCATAAATCTGAATCCTGTGTACATTGCAATCAAAGTAAATAATGGATGTACTCCTATGTTTTTACTGACTAATCTAGGTTCTAAAAATTGCCTTACTATAGACATTATGATAAGTAAAATAATAATAGCTATACCTAAATTTAAATCTCCATTTATTCCGCAAATAATTGCCCAAGGTACCATAACTGTTCCAGACCCTAAAATTGGAAGTGCATCTACAAATCCTATTGCAATTGCAATTAGTAGAGGAAATTCAATTGCAAATCCAGTAAATTTTAATATATATAGTCCTATTAGTGATATTATAAAAGACACTAATATTAATGTCGCTTCAGCTTTTAAATATCCTCCTAGTGTTTTTGTTAAATCTTTTATATGTTTTCCAACTCTCATTACCCATGTTTTTGGCAAATGATGTTCTATTTGGTCTAAAATGTATATTTTATCGACACAAATAAAATATAGGGCAATTACAGTAATTGAAAAATATATGGCTATGTTTGGAATTGAAGTTACAACATCTATTAATCCATTTAAAAAAGCTCGTACCCACTGTGATACTGTCTCTAAAATATCACCTGTGGAATTTTGCAAAATTGTTTGAATTTCATCTGGTAGTCTTATTTTTCCAAAATCTGCATTTTGAAGAATATTTTGAAACAAACTATATGCTTTTTCTATATATTTATTTAAATCTTGAAGTAAATTAGATGCTTCAGAAAATAGTGTGAATATTAACCAAGTTAAAGCTCCTAAAATAACTACTGATACGATTAAAAAAATAATGATAGAGCTTATTTTTCTTGTTGCTTTGGTTTTTTTCATAATCCATTTTATGCTTGGCTCCATAATAAGATATATAATAAAAGCAATTAAAAATGGCAAATAAAATATTGATAGTTTCAAAGCAATAATAAGTCCTAATAAAATGAAAACAACATATAAAATTCGTGTTAAAACTCTTGTCCAATATGATATATCTATAATCATATGTTTTCTCCTTTTTCTTAATATATGCAAAAAAGGCAGAAATATCCGCCTTTTTTCTTTATAAATATAATTATTGAGCATTTTGTGCATTTTGATTACAGTCACATATATTTCCTAATGTTTGGCATACTTGTTGTGTTCCAATTTGTTGTTCATTTTGACATAGGTTTCCTAAAGTTAAAATTCCTATAACATGATTTTGTTCGTCACATACTGGTAATCTTCTAATTTGTTGTTGAGCCATTTTATTTTGTGCTTGTGACATTTCGTCATTTTGATTACATTGACATACATTTGTTGTCATGACTTCACTGATTTGCGTTGTATTTGCATTTTTGTTACAAGCTACTGTTCTTAATAATATATCTCTATCTGTTACAATTCCACATAAGCAATTATTATCATCACATACTGGAACAGATCCTATATGATATTGTCCCATAAGTTTTGCAACTTCTGTTACAGTAGTTTGAGGTTTAACGCAACATACGTTATCACACATACATTCTTTTACTTTCATTTACATCATTCCTTTCAAAAAATCTCATTTTTATTTTAATCAATTTTCTGAAATTTATGTTGTATTTTATTTTGTAAAATTGGAGAATTTTAACAATTTTGTTGATTTTTTTCTAAATTTATGGTATATTATTTATGTCATACTTTGTATGATTGGTGTGTGCATTGCACACACCATATGGAAGAGGCTGTGCTATAGCTAGTCTATAGTATGGTCTCTTTCTTATTCATATAAATTTTGATAAAAATCATTTCTTGGTATTATTGGTGGTGTGTTTGGATTGATTGGAAATCCTGGCCTAAATGGTGGTCTTGGATTTGATATTGGTGGTCTAATTGATGGTTTAGAATTTCCTAATAATTCTCTTAATATTAAAATTTTAATTAAATCTCTAAGTAGTGAATTATTTTTAGAGTTTCTATTTTCTTCTCTATTTTCCTGCCTTGTTTTATTATTTGCATTTGAAGTATTACTATTTGTATTTCGATTTTCCATATTTTCAAGACTTTCATAAATATTATCAGTCATTTTTTCAATTTCTTCTTGAGTTAAATTACTTTTTATTTCACTACATGCTCTTTTTACCATAGGATATGTTTTTTTATATATTTCAGGATAATAGTTTTCTAACTCTGAATTTATTGTAACTATATTATTAAGCATAAAATTTGCATTATTTGTCATTGGTTGTGGTGGATATCCTAAAATATTTCTTATGTATTCTTCATACGTTTCATTATACATATGATAACCTCCTTTTTTGTTATCATATGTATTTTTTTTTATTTTGTTATTATATTACTGCTTTTTGTTTTGATATTTTTTCGATTTCTTTCTTATTTAATCCTGTTATTTCAATTATTTCTTCCAATTTTAGTCCTTTGTCTAATAACTTTTGAGCTATTTTTTTTGAATTAATTTTTTCACCTTTTTGTATGCCTTTTTTTATTCCTTTCTGTATTCCATCATCTTCTGCTTGTCTTATTCCTGTATTATATGCATATATTGCTTTTTGTCTTGAAATATATCTTTCCCACTCTTGGCTATTCATACTTAATTCTTTTACTTGTTTCATAGCTTTTTCAATTTCCTTACTTATATTTTTTCCCATTTTAATTTTATCCTCCCTTCCTATTATTAACCATAACCACTGTTCTATTTTTGTTTCTGCTTTAGAATTTTTCTTTATAAATTTAGGTAATTCGATAAAATGTAATTCTATATCCTTTGTAGCTATTCTTTCTTCCTCTTTATATCCCATATATACATATTTTTCTTTTTTAGTACTTTCAAATATCATATGTGCAATATTATGATAACTATTTCTTTTATAGTAATTATAGTTCAGCAAATTTATTCCTATTGCTCTTTTTATATTTTTGTAATCTTCTCCTTTTTTTATACTTTCATTTAATAGTGATGAGGTATAAAACATACTTCTACTATCAATGTTTTTTTCGTTTTCTACCTGCATTTCTATATCTATTATTGTATTATTATTTATTTCTGCTTTTATGTCTAATACTCCCATCTTATTATCATATATATTTTTTGATATTTCTGGGTTTTTTACAGTAATTGTTTTTATATCTATATCTAATATTGCCTCTAGTAAAGCCTTTAATATATCTTCATTTCCTGGTCTTGCAAATATACTTTTGAATACAATATCTGATGTTAATGGCAATATAGCTTTTTTATTTGTCATTTAATTCCTCCTTCATTATATACTTTGTTTTTTGATTTGACAATATATTTTTACAAATAAGTTTCAGCTTTTTTCTTCTGTAATATAATAAAATTGGATAATAAAAGACAGAAAATCATTCTACCATAAAAAAACAACTTAAAAAAATTCTTGTTGCTAATTATTTTTAAATTTTTTGGATTTTTAATATAGCGAATTTAAAATTTTGTTAACAAAATTATTTGAATATTTTGTCTGAAAATTATCTGCTTTTTAATTAAAGCATAAATTGACATATTTTTCAATAGTTTTTATTATACTTTTCATCGCAAATTTTGGCATTTTTCGACAAAAAAAGAAACTAGGCTTTTATTCCATCTCTGGTTTCCTAGTTTCTTTTTATATTTTAATCTTCTTTGAAACGTTTTCCTTTACTTTTCTTTTTGCGTGCCCTTTTTTCTATTTCTTCAAAATCTTGATAGTCATTTTCTTCTTCAATTTCTTCAGGTTCAGGATTTTCTTCTTCTTTACCTAAATCATTGATTATTTCGTCTGCTGTTTCTCGTATATTGTTCAAGCTTTTTGGTTTTTGCATTTCTTCATAATATGCTTCGTCCTCATCGTCTTCATCAAAATATTCTGCATCAGCACGTCTATATTTTATATATCTAACAAGTAAAATAATTCCAACAATTACTATTGCTACAACAATAACAGTTATAATTATAATTCTTTGTTGTTTTTCTTTTTCTTGTCTTTCAGCTTCTGCTTTTTCTCTTGCAATTGCTTCTTCGTCTACTAAGCTTTTATTTACTGTGATTTGATATGTAGCTGTTTCCTTTTCGTCCTCGCTTTGAACAGTTATAGTGATAATATTTTCGCCTTCTTTTAAGTCTTCATTTCCTATTACTTCAATGATTTGTCCTTCATCTATTGCTGTTGTTGATATGTCTAATTTTGTTTTATCTCCAATCAATTTTGCAGTATATTCATATACATCTTTTTTGAATGAAGGTGATAGTGTAATACCATCAATTGTTAATTTTTCTAATCCTACTTTTAGTTCTTCTCCAGTTTCTGTATCTTCTTCTGTTTTATCTTCCTCTTCTTTTGCAGCTTCTCTTGTAATTGATAAATTATATGTATTTTTTGTTGTTCCATCTTCTGCTGTAACAACTATACTAAATTGATTGACTCCTTCTTGTAAATTCTTTTTTCCTGCTCCTGTTATTGTTTGTCCATTTTGTCCTTTATTTGCATATATATTTACACTAGAAACAGAATTTGGAACAGTAGCAGAATATGAAGTTTTATTTGGTGTAAATCCTTTAAAATCATTTGGCGTAAATCCTAAATTAGAAAGTTTTGCATTATTTGATTTTTGAGGTGTTTGGGTTTCTGGTTGAGATTGTGTTGTTGAATTTGGTTTTTCTGTTGTTGTCGTTGTAGATGTGCTATTAGATGTGGGATTTACAATTACTGTTGATGTGTTTGTTACTCCATTTATATTAAATGAAACTGTATACTTTGTTGTCGCTGTTACATTTGGTGCTTTAAATGTATATGTTCCAAGGGTTTTAAATCCTATTCCAATTCCCGAACCTGATATTGCTCCATTAGAAGAATTAGCAACTGCTCCAGCTGGTGCTGAACATCCAGCTAATGTTAAACCATTATGGTTACCGAGTTTTATATCATAATTATCTATTCCCTCACTAGATGTAACAGTAATAGTTACTGTTCCTCCTGAGGTAGTAGTAGGGTCATTACTTGAAAAAGCCGCATCTACTTTTTGAGTTAAAATCATTAATGTTAAAATAAGAAATAATAATGTTATTTTTAAAATTTTTTGCTTCATAATCACACACCTCATTTTATTATATAGTTATATCTTGTAATCCAACAGCATTTTTTAATATCATCAATGCATCTTGTGAATTAGCCTGTCCATCTTTGTTTGTATCCATAGCTTTTAAGTATTCATTGTTTTTACTTAATATACCCACACTTTGTTTTAAAACTTCTAATGCATCTGCTGAATTAACATTGCCATCTCCATTACTATCCCCATATTTTATAATAGTATATTTATCATTAACTTTACATCCAGTTCCAATAGCACTGTTTTTATCTTCAATAGATTGTCCTTTAGAATTTACAATTTTTGCAGAATTTCCAAAAGTTTCTAAAATGTCTTCTACTGTTACATTTGGTTTGACGTTAATGTTTGCATTTTGCTCATCTATTTTTACCTTTTCCTGAGGAGTTGTTGTCGTTCCATTACTTTTATCTGTTGTTTCTCCACTTAATGGTATTAGATATAATTTATATGGGCTTTCATAATCAAAGGTTTCTCTTGCTGTATATCCTATTTGTCCATTAGATTTTTGTACTTTATCCCAATAAGTTCCATTTATTTTTGTAGTTGCCTTTTCTAGTCTTGCTACAACTTCATCTTTCCAAAGCCAAGCAACTAATGTTGCATCTTGTGGTGATTTCCTTAGTTTTAGACTGCTAGTTACATTGATTTTTACTAAATCAGATGTAGGTAAATTGCTATTAACTAATTCTGGATTAAGAGCTGCTGTCTGTGGCATATTTGTATAAACTGGAATAATAAATGTATGTGAAGAAGAAAGTGCATTAACTGATTGATATGTACTTCTTAAAGTTGAACCTTCAGAACCAGCTGCAGTTAAATTTTGTTGATATTGGTGCCAATATGTACTCGTTGCAGTTACATTAAATTTTTGTAAATATAGTGTGTTTTGTCCCTTTTTTATATATTCCTTAGCAACAAATTGTATTCCACCATCAATTGATTTTTCTAATGTATCCCATCCTTGTCTTTTTGCATAAGCAATTCCATTTTGTATAACTTGACTACTTGTAGCTCCTGATGCACCAATATTAAATGCATTATAATATCCTGATTGTCCAGACACAAGCGTAGAACCTCCTCTACCTTGTTCTTGTATCAATCTTGCTACAATATAGTAGGCATTTATTTGATAATTATTAGCAGTATTAACTATTCCTTGTTCATGTCCTTGTAAAAATGTTCCTTTTGTCATTGATTGCACAATACTAAGCTGAGCATTTGTTCCTGTTAATTCTTCAAATTGAAATATATCTATTTCATTTAATGAATTTCTAGGATCCATTATATAGCTTATTGCTGATTGTGATGCACATCTCCATGTACCATTATCATAAGCACGATTTCCACAAATTGAACAAATCCAATTTGAATTTCTAGTATTAGGTACTAAGTTTTTAGGTGAACCACCATGTCCTTCGTATTCCTTTGAAATAACTGTATTCCAATCTAAATTTGTATATAATATTTTAAAATTCCAATTTGGATATTTTGCTTTTAATGATTGTATGCGTTCTTTAATTCCCGGATAAGCTGATGCATTGATTCCATCGATGTCTGTACTTATTTGTTGTGACACACCATATGTATATTGATTTCCAAATAATTGCAATATGGTATATGAAATTATTGTTAGTAATAAAATTAAACATATACATTTTATCCTTTTCATACGTTTTCCTCCTAAAATTTACATCTATTGTAATTTTTCGACTATATTATATCATTGGCATTTTTTTCCGTCAACAAAAATTACTTTTTTTACTAAAATGTAATATATTTGTAATATTGTAATATCTATGATATAATAAAAACGAATTTAAAATTTGTTACACAATTTTAAAAAAAATTCAACATGGAAGGTGTGTTTAAAAAATGGTAGAATTGTTAGCCCCTGTTGGCAATTTTGAATCACTAAAAGCTGCTGTGCAAAATGGTGCAGATGCAGTATATTTTGGTAGCACTTCATTTAATGCTAGAGCTTTTGCTGGTAATTTTGATTCAGATACTTTACAAGCTGCTATTTTATATGCAAAATTACGAGGTGTTCAAACCAATTTAACTTTAAATACACTTTTAAAAGACGATGAATTAGAAGAAGCTTTCAATTTAGTAAAACAAGCATTTGAATTTGGTATTGATGCAGTTATTGTTCAAGATTTAGGGCTTGCTAATTTACTTATTAAATCTTTCCCAGACT
>CANQOU010000009.1 GCA_947625565.1 uncultured Clostridia bacterium | reverse complement strand
ATTGTGAAATGGCCATTGTTTGTATGAACTCTACTGCTGGAACAACAAAAGCTGTTGTAAACGATTTAAGAAAAAAGGGAATTAAGGCAGGTATTTTAAAGATTCGCGTTTACAGACCTTTCCCTAGTGAAGAAGTTGCTAAAGCCTTAAAAGATATAAAAGCAATTGCAGTTTTAGATAAAGCAGATTCTTTAAATGCTATGGGTGGTGCTCTTTTCCAAGATGTTGCTTCTAGTATGTATGTTGCTGGAAATCAAGTACCAATGGTAAATTATGTATATGGTATTGGAGGACGTGATACAACAACAAAAGATATAGAATCTGTCTATACTGATTTAGCTGAAATTGTAAAAAATGGAAAAGTAGAAAATCCTTATCGTTATTTAGGATTAAGAAGGGAGGAAAAATAAATGCCTTATAATGTAAAAGAAATTGTTGCAAATAAGCCTTCTCGTTTCACTGAAGGACATAGAATGTGTGCAGGTTGTGGTGCTCCTCCTGTTGCAAGACATATAATGAGAGCTTTAAAAGAAGAAGACCATGCAGTTGTTGCTAATGCTACTGGTTGTATGGAAGTTTCTACCTTTATTTACCCATACACAGCTTGGACAGATTCTTTTATTCATACAGCTTTTGAATGTGCTGGTGCAACTTTATCTGGTGTAGAAGCTGCATATGTTTCTATGAAAAAGCAAGGAAAATTACCAGAAGATAAACATACAAAATTTATTGCTTTTGGTGGAGATGGTGGTACTTATGATATTGGTCTTCAATCTTTGTCAGGTGCTATGGAACGTGGACATGACATGACATATGTTTGTTATGATAATGGTGCTTATATGAATACAGGTATTCAACGTTCTTCTGCTACTCCAAAATTTGCTGACACAACTACATCTCCTGCTGGAAAAGTAATTCCTGGAAAAATGCAATCTAGAAAAGATTTAGCAAAAGTTATGGCTGGACATCATTTACCATATGTAGCACAAACTGCTGCATTTATGAATTTTAAAGATTTATATGAAAAAGCTGAAAAAGCTATTTATACCGAAGGTCCTACATTTTTAAATGTATTATCTCCTTGTCCTAGAGGTTGGGGATATGCAACAGAAGATTTGATGTTAATAAATAAATTAGCAATTGAAACTTGCTATTGGCCTTTATATGAAGTAGTTAATGGTGTTTACCATATCACATATAAACCTGCTAAAAAATTGCCTATTGAAGAATTCTTAAAACCTCAAAAACGCTTTAAACATATGTTTAAACCTGGAAATGAGTGGATGATTGAAGAATTCCAAAAAGAAGTAGATAGCAGATGGCAAGAACTTTTAGATTTAGAAGAAATGACAAATAAATAGTGTAAAAGAGCCTTATAAAGGCTCTTTACTTATCTTTCTTCATCTTCTTCTGTTCTGCTAATTGGTTCTATTAAATTTATCTTATTATTTTCCACCAATTGCTTTGCATAAAAGTCTGATCTTTCCATTATTTCTTCACTTGTAGTACAATCTGAAAAGTCAAATTCACTAATTGGATTTTCTTTTCTTTCTATATTTTTTTCTACAATATCTTCTTTTAATTTTTCTAATTGAATATCTATTTCATCTATCTTGACTCTTATATCACCTTTTTCTGTATCTTGTGCAAAAACAAAGTCCTGTATTTTTCCTGCTTTTACATAATCTGATTCTTTGAATTCTTTAAGAAAACCTGCTAATGAGTCATATTGTGATTGAGTTATCTTACTTTCTTCTGGCAAAATAACAATCATGCCCTCTTTTGTAGCAGCAATAAATAAGTTGTTTGCTCTTTCAACTATATATAGTCTTTGTCCTAGATAAAAATGACTATGGTCATTAGGATATACTGTTCTAATTAAAATATGTGCCATTCCTGCATGTCCATCTGGTGAAGAAGTATAAGGAAAAGTTACACTAATCATTTGCGTTGGTGTTATTACAGATACACTGCAACTTTCATCAGATGTTTTATTAGAAAATATGTCTTTAACATCGAAAATAGCATTTTCGTATAATACATGTTTTACAATCTCTTTCTTATTTGGTGTTTTATAATTAAAATTTGTATGTTCCATTTTCCTCTCCTTTTATCAAATATGTATTTTATTATATAATGCACTTTCAATCTTTCCTGGAAATATCTCTTTTAGTGTTACTATTTCTGAAATTAAATTTTCTTTTTGCTGTTTCTTTAAATGTTTTAAATGATATTCTAATTTAGAAGCATTTGCTCTGTTTTCTGTTTCCCATACTGCTTCTACTTTTATTACATCATGTGAAATAGTATATTTTGCGCATTTTTCTGTTTTTTGCATATGTTCCTCTAATCTTCTTTTTATATCCTTTGTCATTCCAGTATAAATTGAATTGTCTTTACATCTTAGCATATATGTATAATACATCTATTTCTCCTTTTGCATTATAACTAGTTTTCTATATAATATCACAAAAATTTATATTTGTAAAATCTATATTGACTTTTTAGTCTATTTCATGTATAACAATGATATCATTAGATGGAGGTGTTTTTTTGGAAGAAGATAATTCTAAAATAAATAATGAAACAGTAGAAGTTACTAAAAATCCAGCTAATAAAAAATTAACAATTTTTAACTTTATTTTTATTGCCATTGTATTTGTTGGGCTTTTTATTTATATGGTATGTGTTGATGGAATTGATAATATAATTCAATTATTAAAAAATGTTAATTATTTTTGGGTTCTAGCAGGCCTTGGTTGTCTTATAGTCCAATGGCTATGTGAAGCATTTGTATTACATCTTCCTATTAAAAGAATGTATCCATATCAACATTTTTCAAATTCTTTTAAAGTAAATATGATTGGACAATTATTTAATAATATTACCCCTTTTTCTTCTGGTGGGCAACCAATGCAAGCATATGCTTTTTCAAAATCAGGAAAACGTGTAAGTGATTCTTTATCTGCTATGGCAATTAAGTTTGTTGTAACTCAAACTGCACTAGTAATCTTTACACTTGTTGTTGTTATATTTGAATTTCAATTTTTTGCTAGTTTAATGAAAGATTTTTTATGGGTTGCTATTGTTGGTTTTGCTGTTAATATTGTTGCTATATTAGTTGTACTATTAGCAGGATTTAAAAAAAGAGCTATCACAATTATTACTAACCCTGTAATACGCTTTTTAGGAAAAATTAAAATATTAAAACATCCAGACGAAGTAATTGAAAAATTGTCACATAGTATTGATAATTTTCGTGAACAATTTATAATTATACGTTCAGAAAAAAAGATGATTTTAAAGATGTTTTTAGTTGCTATTATACAAAGTTTGGCATATTATTCAATTACATATATGGTATATCGTGCTTTTGGAAATGTTGGAATAGGTTTTTGGCAGATTATTCCTGTACAAGCATTTTTATTACTAATAATGACATTCGTCCCTACTCCTGGTTCAGGTCTTGCTGCAGAAGGTGGCTTTCTATTATTATTTCAATCTATTTTTCAAAATGGAACTATAAATATGTCAATTTTGTTCTGGCGCATATACACATTTTATTTACCAATTATTGTAGGAGCCTTATTTCTATTGAAAAAAGACGATTAGTTAAATATCCTGTTCTAAAAGAGCAGGTTTTTTATTTAAAAACTTTATTTTTTATTGAATAATTTAGAATTAAAAATTTGAATTAAAAATTTTATTTATTTTCTTTTAAGTAATTTTCATAAATTTCAAGAAATTGCATCAATTCTATTTCTGTAACACTTCCAATTTTAAAAGAAATTTCTTTGCTGTCTAGTTCTATAAGGTCATCACACTTTACAATACTATCTTTTGCTAAGCAATTATTTTCATTTTTCTTTATCAGCTTATTATATCTATATGTTATCTTATTTATATTTGAAGATAATAGAAATCCAAAGTAATTAAAATCTATTGCTTGTTGTTCCTCATCTATTATTACAAAAAAGTGGTTTGTTCCTTTTTCTCCAGTCTTATATTCATAATTTAATACAAATACTATATCTCCAATATTGTATTGCTTCATTTTATCCCTCCTTTTTGTTTGGAGATATAATAAGCAATTTCTTCTTCTGTTAAAGCTGTTTTTTTAGCCAATTCTGTTTTTGAAAATTCTCTATATTTTGTAACTAAGCCTTTTTCTTTAGCTTCTTGCACTAATTTATGTGCTTTTTGTTTATATACTTTACTTACCATTTAATACCTCCTTTTTCACTATTGATAGTATAACACTAATTTATGTAAATTTCAATACTATATTTATATATTTATTTTATCACAAAAGGATATTTTTACAAGTTTTTTTTATTTTGTCTTTTAAATTTGATTTTATGTTATTTTTTTGTTATTATATCTGTATGAAAAAATTATATGGAACCATTTTTAGGAATTATTGGAATAATCATTCTTATAGGTATTTGTGCCATAATAGGTTATAATAAAAAATTAAAAAAGAGAAAACATCTAAAATAGTAAATTCTTACTTAATTTTTACATATTTAGATAATAATGAAATTAAGTATGTTGCTTTTAATTGTACTAATAATCTTAGTGCAAATAAATTTGTAAAGGAATTTAAACAAAATAATCACAATAAAACATCTACAAGTATAAATTTATAAAAATATTGGGAGCTTATATTTCTATAAGCTCCTATTTTATTTTTACTAATCTTCACTTGGCTCTGGTGCTTCAACAGGGCAAACTCCTGCACAAGTACCACAAGAAATACAAGCTGATTTATCTATTTCATATTTTGTATCACCTTGTGAAATACATTGAACTGGGCATTCTGCTGCACAAGCTCCACAAGATATACATTTTTCTGTTATTTTGTATGCCATTATTGTTCCCCCCCTTCTAATTTGTCTTTTTCTGCATCTAATTTTTCTAGTTTTTCTAATTCTTCTAATTCTTTTTTATTTTGTTCTTCTTCTTCGTTAATTTGTTCTCGTGGGACATCTTTAATAATTTTTATATCCTTCACGTCATATCTTTTATAATTAAATCCATCTTCAGTTTTAAATTTTACTTTTATACGTTCTTTCAAAGTTTCAATTCCATCAACTTCTCCTTCACCATCCTCTGTTTTAACTATCGCTCCTATGTTTGGAAGTCTCTTAAGTTTTTCAGTATATACATTATCTTCATATTTTAAACAGCACATTAGTCTTCCACAATTTCCTGAAATTTTAGATGGATTTAGAGAAACATTTTGTTCTTTTGCCATTTTTATTGAAACTGCTTCGAAATCACTCAAAAATGTGCAACAGCATAATTCTCTACCACATACACCATTTCCACCAATTCTTTTGACTTCATCTCTAACACCAATTTGTCTTAATTCAATTCTTGTTTTATATATTGCTGCCAAATCTTTTACTAATTCCCTAAAGTCAATTCTTCCATCTGCTGTAAAAAAGAATAGAATTTTGCTATTATCAAATTTATATTCAACATCTGTTAAACACATATCTAAATTATGTTCTTTTATTTTTTTCTGGCAAGTTTTCATTGCTTCTTTCTCAATCTTTTTACATTCTTCATAATGTTTATTGTCTCTATAATTTGCCATCCTTACAACTCTTTTAAGTGGTGCAATAATTTTTTCATCTTCTACATATCTATTGGGAATTACAACTTCTCCGTATTCTTCACCTTGTGCTGTTTCTACTATAACTTTATCTCCTTTTTTTACTTTTAATTGTTTTGGATTGAAGAAATATATCTTTCCCAATTTTTTAAATCTTACTCCGATTATATTTTTCAAAATATTACCTACTTTCTTTTTAGTTTTACTTAATTTTTGCCTTTATCTGTAGTAACATATTATCTATACTCATATCATAATTTGCATTTGATTGCAATCTTTTCTTTGTGTTTTCCACAATTTCTATACAATCTGCGTATTGATATTCTTGTTTTGCAAGTTCTAGCAAAATACTATTCATATATTGTAAAATATTTTCAATTTCATCCTTTTGAAAAATAGTTTGAGTATTTTTCAACATTTCAATTATATCTTTTTCCTTTATATTTACTAACATATCATATACTTGCATATATTTTTCCTGCTTATTTTGTAACAAAATAGCTTTTCCAATACTTCCTCCAAAAGCTTTTAATATTTCATCATTTTGTATTGTAATTCCTTTTTCTTTTAGGAATTTTTTTAATTCTTTTTCTGGAATGTCTTGAAAATGTATTATAGTACATCTTGATTTTATTGTACTTAAAAAAGCATTTTCATTTGTTCCTATTAAAATAATAATAACATATTCTGGTGGTTCTTCTAAAGTTTTTAGCAAGCAATTTTGTGCTTCTTTTGTCATTTTATCACTATCGTCTATAATATATATTTTTTTATTTGAAATAATTGGTTTTTCAAATACCTTTTTTTGTATTTCTCTAATTTGTTCTATTTTTATAGCATTTCCATCTGGTGATATAATTTGAAAATCTGGATTGTTTTGAGTATCAAATTCTATACAAGATTTGCATTTATTACAATATGAAGGTTCTTCTTCTAAACATAATAATGTTTTACTAAATTCTTTTGCAATTTGTTTTTTTCCTATACCTTCTGTTCCTACAAATAAATAGCTATGCGAAGTTTTATGATTTCTTATTGATTGCTTTAGTTGTTCTTGTATTTTTTGATTTCCAATAATTTGTTCAAACATCCCTTTTCTCCTATTATTCTACTTTTCCCCATAGATTTAATGGCCATATTCTAATTGCTACTTTACTTTCAATCTTTTCTAATGGAATACAACCAAAATCTCTACAATCCATACTATGATTTCTATTGTCTCCCATTGCAAATACATAGTTTTCTGGTACAATAAAATCAGACATTCCTTCTAGCTTTGTTGAAGTCATAATTCCTGCTTGTATATATGTTTCTTCTTGTTCTTCGCCATTTACATATACTTTTCCTTCTTTAATCTGTATATGGTCCCCTGGTAACCCAATAGTTCTTTTTATATAACTCTCTTTTCCTATTTCTAAAACATAGCGCACAAATTTTCCAAATATATTTGTTGGTTCTTCTTCATATCTTGCAATTGGTCCATCATTTTCTATATCTTCTTCTGACAATGTTTTTTTACTTGGTGCCTCAAATGTTATAATATCACCTTTTTCTGGTAATTTTTTCATTGTTCTATCTAATCTATTTAGCCATAATCTTTGATTTTGTTTTAGTGTTGGTTCCATAGATATTTGTCTTACAATTGTAGGTGTTCCAATATAGTAACGGAATAGTAAGGCTAATACAACTGCTATAATAATACAATACACCCATTCTAACGCTTCTTTTACTTGTGGTTTCATTTTTATTTATCGCTCTCCTTTGTAGTTTTACTTATCTATTATACATTATTTTTTTTAATTTATCAATCTTGTTTCGTTGGAATTCTAATAACAACTTCTGTACCTTTTCCAACTTCACTTTTTATATCAATGCTTCCACCATTCTTGTCCAATATTTCTTTTGCTATAGAAAGTCCTAATCCTGTTCCACCTAGTTCTCTTGTACGAGCTTTATCTACACGATAGAATCTTTCAAAAATTCTTGTTAAATCTTCTTCCGGTATTCCTATTCCATTATCTATAATTTTTATATATGCATCTGTATATACAAATCCTACATAAATCTTAATTTCTCCACCATCTTTTGTATATTTAATGCTATTTGTTAAAATATTAAGTACTACTCTTTCAATATCGTCTTTAACTGCATATACTGGTGGTACATCTGCTGTTACAAAACATTTTACATCATGTTCTTTTTTCTTAATTTCTATTGCTAATTTTTCTTGAGATTTTTTTACAAGTTCTCCTAAATCAAATGTCTCCTTGTTTGTTGCAGTCTTTTTATTATCATACCTAGATAAAGTTAATAAATCTGTTACTAACCTTGCCATTCTTCTAGATTCTGATGCAATAACATTTAAAAATTTTGTTTTCGTTTCTTCATCAAATCCACCTTCTAATAATGTGTCTGCATATCCCATAATAGAAGTTATTGGTGTTTTTAATTCGTGTGATACATCTGCTACAAATTCTTGCTGCATATTATCTAGTTTTACATGTTCTGTGATATCTTGTATTACTGCAATAACTCCATTTGGCAATTCTTTTTCATCTTTAAATGGTGCAAAATATACATTTACATATTTCTCGTCTACTTGTATCCTTTGTTCTGTTGATGTCCAAGTTTCTAAGTATATAATTTTTTCCATATTTATATCTAATTTAAATTTGTTAAAAATATCATCAAATGTATTATCTTCTGGTCCGAATACTTAGCAAATTTTTTGCAGCTGGATTAATTAAAATAATATCTCCTTGTCTATTAAAAGCAATAATACCATCTGTCATATGTAATAGAATAGTTTCTATTTGATTTTTTTGTGTTGATACATTGCTTAACTTGTCCTTTAGCTCTACTGTCATAATATCTATGCTTTTTTCAGATTTAGCTAATAAAATAGCAATAAAAATAGTAGCTACAATAGCTATTGCTATTGCAACTGCAATATAAATTTGCATTTCATGTATGTGGGCAAAATATACTCCTAAACATGTTATCAATAGTACTTCTATAATGCATATAATTAAAATGATTTTAGATTGTGTGGTTTTTAACATTTTTAATCTTCCTTTACTAACTTTTTAATTTCTGCATATATCATATTTTCTGCATCTTTTGTTTCTAGTTTCATAGCATTTTGCCCCATTATCTTCAATTTATTGTCCTTTAAAATTTCTTTAATAGTTTTATTTAGAATTTGTGATTCGAGTTTATCATCTAAAATAATTTTAGCAGCTTTTTGCTTTTCTAACACTTGTGCATTATATAGCTGATGATTGTTACTAACATTAGGTAATGGAACTAATATAGATGGTTTTCCTAAATTTGCAAGTTCTGTTATTGTCATAGCACCACTTCTTGCTACAATTAAATCTGCAATGTTCATAATTTCTTCCATATTATATATATATGGCACTATTTTTGCATTTTCTATGTAGTTTATATTCATTTGTTTTTCTTCTAGTTTTTCTTTTATATCGTCATATTGTTTTGGACCTGTTGCCCATATAATTTGATATTGCTGATTTTCTTTTTCTTCAATAATTCCAAATGTTGCTTGATTTATCTTCTTTGCTCCTTGACTTCCTCCAAAAATCAAAATCACTGGCATATTTTCTTTAAGTCCTGATTTTTTTAGAATTTCTTGTTTTTCTTTTTCTGTATATTCTATTTTTTTATTTTTTACTGGTGTACCTGAGCAAACAATTCTTTTTGCTTTTGGTATCCTTGGAATAGCATCTTCAAATGATACTAATATAGTATCTGTTTTTTTAGCTAACATTTTAACTGCTTTTCCTGGAAATGCATTACTTTCATGAAGCATCGTTGGAATGCCTAATTTAGCTGCCTCTGAAATTGTTGCCCCACAAATATATCCACCTGTTCCAATAACAATATCTGGCTTAAAATCTTTAATGATTTTTTTTGCTTGTTTAAATCCCTTCATTGTTTTTATTATATTTTTTAAATTACTTACTGTGATTTTTTTGCTTAACCCATAAGCATCAATTGTTTTTAATTCATATCCTGCTCTTGGAACTAAATCATTTTCTAATCCTCGTGTTGTTCCTATAAATATAATTTTTGCATCTTTCTGTTCTCTTTTTATTTTATTAGCTATGGCAACTCCAGGATTAACATGCCCTGCTGTTCCTGCTGCTGCTATAATTACCTTCATATATGTTATCCTTCCTTTCTTAAACATAGCAAAATATATTTTTTATTTGGCAGATGCTCTAGAAATATTTAATAGCACTCCCATCTCACAGAGCAATATAAATAAAGCTGTTCCACCGGTAGCTGAAAAATGGCAATGGCATTCCTGTTGGTGGCATTGATGATGTTACAACTGCTATATTTATAATAACTTGTATAGCAACTAGAGCTGTTATTCCAACTGCTAATAAGCTACCAAACATATCGGGAGCTCTCATGGCAATCAATGCTCCCCTCCAAATAAATATTGCAAATAACAAAATAATAAAAGCACATCCAACAAATCCTAATTCTTCTCCTATAATAGAAAAAATAAAGTCATTATGAGGTTCTGGTATGTATAAATATTTTTGTTTACTTTCTCCTAAGCCAACTCCAAATAGTCCACCTGACCCAATTGCATATAAACTTTGTATAACTTGCCAGCCAGTTCCTTCTGCATCTTTCCATGGATCTAAGAATGTTAATACTCTTTGTAATCTATATGGTGATTTTATTATCAATAAAATAGCTCCCGGTATTCCAATTCCTCCACCTACTGCTAAAAATTGTGAAAATTTACATCCTGCAACAAGCATCATAACACACATTATTCCAATAATAACAATTGATGCACTAAAGTGTGGCTGTAGCATCAGTAATAATATCAATGGTGCTATCATTAAAAAGTTTTTCATTAAGCCTTGCCAAAAATATGGTAATTTATCTCGATTTTTAACTAATGTGCCAGCATAAAATAGTATGACTAAAAATTTTACAATTTCTGAAGGTTGAAAAGATAATGTGTCTGTAATATATATCCATCTTTGTGAACCATTTATTTCTTTACCCACTAGCTTTACAGCTACTAATAAAGCAAATGCAATCCACCATGCTTGTTTATAAAATTTTTGATAAAATCTATAATCAATTTTTGATATCGCCATCATGGCGATTACACCTAATACAGCAAATATCAGCTGTTTATTAAAGAATTTATAACTATCACTCGTTTCTGCTAAAGCTGATGGCGAGCTTGCTGATAATACCATAATTAGACCTATTCCCAATAGGATAATAATAGTAATAAGTAGTGTAAAATCAATGGGATTATTTAAAAATCTTGAAAATCTCCCTGATTTTGTCTTTGCCATATTAGTCTCCTTCCTTTGTTTATATCACTTTTAATCCAATAACACATAAAGCTAGAGTTACTATACTAAATACTACAACAATTTTGTTCTCCTTCCATCCTGATAATTCAAAATGGTGATGTAATGGTGCCATTTTAAATATTCTTTTTCCTGTTTTTTTGAAATATGCAACTTGCATAATAACAGATATTGTTTCTATTACTGGTATCAATGCTATGATCAGTAAGATTAGTGGCATTTTCAAATATAAAACAATTGCTGAAATCACTCCACCTATTAAAAGAGAACCTGTATCTCCCATAATGACTTTTGCTGGATGTAAGTTAAATATTAGAAATCCCAGAATAGAGCCTATTACAATACTTCCAAACACAGACATTTCTACTACACCACGTAACATTGCAATAACTGTCAAGCAAGTTATAATAATTACAGAAATGCTAGAAGATAAGCCATCTACTCCATCTGTTAAGTTAATTGCATTTGTTGTTGCTAGAACAACACATATAGCAGCTGGTACATATACATACATTGGTAATATAATATATGTTTTTAGTATAGGGATATATGTTTGTGTTCCTATTTTTGCACCTTCTACTAAATATAATACATATGCAACAGATATAACTAATAGTCCTAGCATCTTATAACTTGGTTTTAACCCTTCTGTATTTTTTAATACTAGTTTTTTATAATCATCAATAAATCCAATTGCTCCAAAACCTATGGTAAGTAACAACATTGGTATTATTTGTTGTGCCAATGCTTCTTGATTAGTTGCATATAAATACATAGCCGTTATACTTGTTCCAATTATCATAGATATAATGATAATGATTCCTCCCATTGTTGGAGTTCCTTGTTTCTTTAAATGCGATGCAGGTCCATCGTCTCTTTCTATTTGCCCTACTTTTAGTTTTCTTAATATTGGTATTGTTATCATTCCTAGTATAATTGATATTACAAATGAGACAAGCAATACTTCTATTTCAAAATTCAATTTTATCAAACCTTTCGTATTTGCTACTTTGTATATTTTATTCTATCTTATTATAATTTATTTATTTTTCTTCCATTTTTTCTATTATTTCACGTACAATAATTCTTTCGTCAAATGGATATTTTACACCATTGATTTCTTGGTATGGCTCATGCCCTTTTCCAGCTAATATTATAATGTCTCTTTTATTTGCCATACTAATAGCTTTTTCAATTGCCTCTTTTCTATCTACAATAACTTCATATTTTCCTTTAGTTTTCTTTATTCCTTCTTCTATCTGCTCTACTATTTTTTGTGGCTGTTCTGTTCTTGGATTATCAGATGTAATAATAGTATAGTCTGCTATTTTACCTGAAATTTCACCCATTATTGGTCTTTTTCCACTGTCTCTATCTCCACCACATCCAAATACAGAAATAACTCTACCACGAGTATAACTTTTTGTTGCTTGTAAAATATTTTGTAGACTTTCTGGTGAATGAGCATAGTCTATCATAATTGTTAGTTCTTTTTTGTTGTTTACAAGTTCTGACCTTCCTGGTACTCTAACCTCTAATAATGCTTCTTTTATAACCTCTGGTGATATATCAAATTTCTTTGCTACACAAATAGCAGCTAATGAATTATATACACTAAATCTTCCTGGTATTCCTGTTTTAATTCTTTCGTTTCTATCTGTTAATTTTACTTTGAAATCAACATATGCATTTGTAATTGTAATATCTTTTGCCAAAACATTTGCAAAATTATCAATTCCATATGTTGTAATATTACTATCTGGAAATAAATTAGGAATTTTTGCTCCATGCAAATCATCTACATTCACAATTCCTGTTTTGCACATTTGAAATAATTTTAATTTGGATTGGAAATAATCCTCCATATCTGGATGCTCGTTTTTACTAATATGATCTTCTGAAAAATTAGTGAATAATACTATATCAAATTGACATCCTGTTACTCTATGTAATTTCAAGCTTTGTGAGGATACCTCCATTACAACAACTTCTACACCTTCAGCTACCATTTGACTAAATAGTTGTTGTAATTCTAAACTTTCTGGTGTTGTTCTATCACTATCTTTTATTTTCTTTCCATTTATATATGTTGCTATTGTTCCTATCAAGCCAACTTTTTTTCCTGCTTTTTCTAATATTTCTTTTATCATAAATGTTGTTGTTGTTTTTCCTTTTGTTCCTGTTACACCTATTAGTTTTAATTTTGCTGATGGATTTCCATAAAAGTTTGCTGCACAAATTGCTAAAGCCTCTCTTGTATCTTTTGCCATAATGATTGTAACATCTTGTGGTATTTTTAGTGATTTTAAATCACAGCCTTCTTCTATCATAACTGCTGTTGCACCATTTTTTATTGCATCTTGTATAAATGTATGTCCGTCTGTTGCAAATCCTTTTATTGCAATAAATAAGTATCCATCTTTAATTTCTTTTGAATTTTTGTCTAAACCTTTAATGTCTTTTTCTAAATCTCCTTTTACTTTTAGTCCTTCTAATCCAACTAATAATCGTTTTAATTCCATTTAGAATCATCCTCTCATTTTAATATCTATTATCAGCAAAATTTTGCCAACAATTCTAGTATATTATATATCTTTTTTTATTTTTTGTATAGGGTTTTAGTAATTTTTTTGAAAATAATGTTGATGCTTTTTTATAACATTTATTATGATAAAAAGTAGGCTTTTATACCTACTTTTTGACAACTTTAAATTATTCTTCTTTTAGTGTTTCACAATATTTGCAGCGATATGTTTTTTTATCTTTATCTGTTAGTACAAAAATTTGCTGTAATTCATTTTCACTTGATGTAATACATCTTGGATTTTTGCATTTTGCTATATTTACAATCTCTTTTGGCAATTCTACATGATATTTTTCTTTTCTTTCATTATCTTTAATAATATTAATAGTTATATTTGAATCTAAATATCCTAAAATGTCTAAATCTAAATCGATATTTTTATCTATTTTGATAATATCTTTTCTTCCCATTTTTTGGCTTTTTGCATTTGTAATTATTGCAACTGAACAGTCTAGCTCACCTAAGTTTAATGCTTTATATATTTCCATTCCTTTTTTTGCTTTTATATGGTCTATTACAATTCCATTTTTAATACTATCTATATTCATAAAATCCTCCTATTTTATTTCCAATAATTTTAAAATTAGTGCCATTCTTATATATTTGCCATATCTTGTTTGCTTAAAATAACAAGCTCTTGGATCGTCATCTACTTCTGTTGATATTTCATTTACTCTTGGTAGAGGATGTAAAATTGCCAAATCTGTTTTTGCTTTTTCTAGTTTGCTTTTGTTTAGAATATAATAATCTTTTAATCTAACATAATCTTCTTCATTGAAAAATCTCTCTTTTTGCACTCTTGTCATATATAAAATGTCTAACTTGTCCATATGTTCTTCAATATCAGTTGTTTCAATATATTCGATATTATTTTTATCAAGCACTTCCTCTTTTATATATTCTGGTACTTTCAATTCATCTGGTGAAATCAATACAAATTTTATATTTTTATATCTTACCATTGCAGTTATTAGTGAATGTACAGTTCTTCCGAATTTTAAGTCTCCACACAATCCTATCGTTAAATTATCTAATCTATTTTTTTCACAAGCTATTGTTAATAAATCTGTTAATGTTTGTGTTGGATGGTTATGTCCTCCATCTCCCGCATTTATAATTGGTATAGCTGATTTTATTGATGCAACTAATGGTGCTCCTTCTTTTGGATGTCTCATTGCTATAATATCGGCATATCCCCCAACAACTCTAATTGTATCTGATACACTTTCTCCCTTTGTTGTTGAACTTGAAGACGCTTCTGAAAAGCCTAGTACATTTCCTCCTAATTCCATCATTGCCGCTTCAAAACTAAGTCTTGTCCTTGTACTTGGTTCAAAAAATAAAGTAGCCAATTTCTTATGCTTACATTTCTCTGTATATTTATCAGGAAATTGCATAATATCTTTGGCTACTTTTATTAGTTCGTCTATTTCTTCTACTGTTAGATCTTTAATATCAATTAAATGTTTCATATTTTCCTCCTAAAATTTTATTTCTTATGTTTTATCAAAAATATTATATTCTGTCAATACTTTTTTAATAAAAAACAAACAAGGTTATTTCCCTTGTTTGTTATTGTTTTTATATATTGCTTTTATTGCATCATCTAGTCTCTTTTTACACATCTTTACTTCTTTTTTTATAATAATGTCTATTTCTTCTGTATATTCCTGTTTTCTCATTTTTTCTAAATCTTTTAAGTTCTGTATTGTATCCTCTATATTTTTCAATCCGATCTTAGTTGTTATACTTCCTTTTCTTCCACTAATATAATTATGAACAACGAAATCTGCTATTTTGTAACTATTTGATTTCATAACGGCTTTATACACAAATAATACATCTTCATAAAGTCTACCTTCTGGAAATCTAATCTTATTTTGTTCTAGGAATTCCCTTCTCCAGCATTTACTCCATACATTAGGATATTGGTCTGTTGCAGCTTTATATGTTTTTGTACAAGTTTCTGGTGTTGGTATCACTAATTCTTCTCTATTTCCTTCTATTTTAAATCCTAAATATACAACATCTACTTTATCTTTTCCTATTACTTTGTCTAATTTTTCTAATACTTTATCATTTGATAAATAATCATCCCCGTCTAAGAATATAATATATTCTCCTGTTGCTGCATCTAATGCTGCATTTCTTGTTGCACCAATTTTTTTGTTTACTTTACGTTCAATATAAATGATGTCATTATGTAATTTTTTCATTTGCTCAATTTTTTCACCTGTTTTATCGGTTGAACAATCATTGACTACTACAATTTCAATATCTTTTAATGTTTGATTTACTACACTTGTTATTGCTCTTTCTATATAATCCTCGATGTTGTATGCTGTTATCAATACACTAAATCTTTTTTGTGTATTTGTATTTTTTTGCTCTGCTTGCTGGTCCATCTTCTATTTCAATCTCCTTCCCTTTGACAGTTGCTTCAAATAATTTAAGCAAGTTATTTACTGCATTTTCGCTTGTCCATTCTTTGTTCACTACTTCATATGCATTTATTGCTAATGTTTTTCTTAAGGCTTTATCTTTTATTACACGTTTTACTTGTTCTTCTAATTCTTTGTAGGTATTATACATTATACCACTTTTGTTTTGTTTTATCAAGTATGGTGCTGAGCCCATTCTTCTGTTAGCAATTACTGTACAACCTGCACTCATTGCTTCATTAACAACAGCTCCCCAACCTTCTGCACTGTCACTTGTTGCAAGAAAAATATTTGCCTTTTCCATGTATTCTCTAACTTCTGTACTTGGAACTTGACCTATAACTTTTACAACATCTTCTAAATGTTCTTTTTTTATTATATTTTTTATTTTTTCTTCTAAAACTCCTGTGCCTAACATCTTTAATTCAAAATTATAGCCCTGTTTTTTTAGATTTTTAGCTAATTTTAAGGCTACTTCTGGATGTTTCCATTTTATAAATCTTGCAACCCAAACAATTTCTATTTTTTCATTTTCCTCTTTTTTATCTATTAGTTTTTCTATATCACATTTTTGATTTTCTAGAAAATATCCCCACTTAAATATCTTATTTTTATACATTCCAAAGCGATTAAAATCATTTGCTCCATAAGCATTTGCAGATAACATATATAGATTTTTGTTTTTTATATATTTTATATGTCTTTGATACAATAATTTTAATTTCTCTTTATTAAATACTGTTTTCCAAAATCCGTCTGTAAATAGGAAAATTCTATATCGATACCTAAATGTTATTTTATCTTGTTTTAGTCGTTCTTCTATGTAATCATCTGGTATTGAACCAATCATTACTATGTCACTATCTAAAGCCAATTCTTTTGCTTTTTTCTCCATTTCTTCATTTTCATAGGCTCTAACTACAAAATCATATTGTTTATCTAAGTCTTGAAATCCCATATCTAAACGCCACTGAAATATTTTTTCTGTTGATACAAATTTAAAACCATCGCCTAGTCTTTTTTGCATTTCTAAACAAAATGGAACTTGGTGATGTGTTAGAAAATTAGAAAAAAATGTGACCTTCATATAGTCCCCTCTTTCTTACAATTTTTTCCGTTATATAGCATATTATACCATTTTTTTATTAAATCGTCAATATTTTTATTTTAGTTCTAGTAGGTTGTTTTTTATAATAGAATCTGATAGATAAATTTCATTTTCCATTTTTTGTGTCATATCTTTTAATTCTTGATTTTCTTCTATTTCTTCTAAAGTTACTCTATTATAGTATTTTCCATTTATATAATAATACTTACTTGTTATATACCCTAGTCCTTTTATAAAAGTTACATCTTTTTCTGAAAAAATAGAATTTCCCATAGAAAATTTATCATCCTCTCCTAACAAGTCTAATATTGTTGGCTTAATATCTATTTTTTGCTTTGCTTCTTCTATTATAATGTGTTCATCTATTCCCGGTATTTTCATTCCAAATGGTATATGAATATCTTTTATTTTATCTTCAAATTCATTATACTTCATTTTATTTTCTTGATATAGTTTTGCAATTTGGTCAGAAGTTGTTAGTCCTGCTCCATGGTCTCCATATACAATTAAAATGCTGTTTTCTAAAAGTTTTGTTTCTTCTAGTTTGTCTATAAATTTTCCAAATGCGTAGTCTACAAAATTACAAGACATTAAATAACGTCTAAATGTATCATCTTCATATTGCTCCATGTCTTTTTCTGTAATGCTTAATTTTTCATCGATATTAGAAACGCCATCTAGATAAAATGGAATATGTGTTGTTACACTAACTAAAGTTGCACAAAACTTTTTATCATATTTATTCATAATATTAACAGCCTCTTCAAAAAATCCCTCATCTGAATAAAATTCTCCTGCTTTTTCAATATTAGGAAATGCTCCTATATCATTATACTCATCAATGTGATATCCTGAATTATATACCTCATCTCTATTCCAAAAAGTACTAGTATTAGGATGCATAAATGAAGTATAATATCCATTACTTTTTAAAGTAGAATAAATATCTAGCCAACTATTTTTAGAATACTTTTGAAATACATATCCATTTTCTAATGGGTACATTGAATTTTCCATTTCAAATTCAGAATCGGCAGTTGTTCCCAATCCTTGATTATACATATCACTACAACAAATATTTTCTTTAAAAAATTTATTTAAATTTGGTGTAATCTCTTTTCCATTTACTTTTTTATCTATAACATATCCATTTAAGCTTTCTAATTGTAAAATTATTACATTTTTATCTTTGGCAATTCCTTTATATTGGCTTGAATTTACTTTTTCTTTGCTAAATTCATCATATATGTTTTTTAGCTTTTCCTCGTTTATTTCTTCTTTTGAAAACATATTTGAAATATATTCTTTTGCGTCTCCATAATGATAGTAATATATAGAGGCATTTTGTACAATCAGTGATTTATTATATGATTTTGATGTATATATTTCATTTATTTTGGTTTGGACCTTCCAAATATTTAATAAAATTATAACAATAATTGCAATAGCTTTTCCTATTTTATTAGAATAACTTGTATTTTCTGTTTTTCTATATAGTATAAAACTTAGAATTGCTAAAATAATATTGTCAAACCAAAACATTGCCATATTTTTTATATTTATAATACATACTAATCCATTTCCTATTTCTTTGGCATATTGTAAATTTTCTATTTGATAAAATGATAAGAAATTTGTTGAATAACTGTAATAAAGAAAATCTGCATATATAATTAGAGTTATAATTGCGTAAATGATATTTAAGTAAATATATGCAAATTTATTTTTCTTATTTATTATTGGACACATAATAAATAATGCTACAAGTAACATATAAAAAATAACATCTATTTTAATTTCTAAACCTAATAGAAAATTTAAAAATATACTTTTATATATTAGTAGTACTATTCCTATTAAAAACAATACATTATTTTTTAATATATTTATTATTTCTTTTCCTACTGCTTTTATCTTCTCTATTTTTCTCATTCCCTTCATTAGTATTTGCCTTGTTATTATATCATATTTGTTAATTTTTGTCGATATTTTGCCTATATAAAAGGAGAAAGCAAGGAGTTGCATTTGCTTTCTCCTTGCTAAATTATTCTCCAACATAGAGCCAAACGTCTCTATATTGGACGCCCCAATTTACTGCAGACTGATGATCACTCATATAGATGTCTATATGATTACCAACGACACCCCCTCCAGTATCTTGAACTATCCGTGTTTCTCCATTTCCTAAGTCGATTAGGCTACCTTTCGGAAGTACATTCCAGTCAGCAGCAACTGTAACTCCTTCTTGAGGCATTGCACCAGACCTAGTTGGTCCACCAGACCATTGTCCACAACATGCATAGCAAGGACAATATGCGGTGATTTCGAACTCACCTAAGTATTCCCATTCAGGCGCTTCTGTTTCGGTTTCTGTCTCTGTCTCTGTTTCCGTCTCAGTCTCTGTCTCTGTTTTCGTCTCCGTTTCTATTTCTGTTTCTGTTTCTGTTTCAAATTCTAATTTGAACTCTGTTTCTGCTAGTGCATACGAGGTCTTGGAATATGCCCCACTACTAATTGCCATTACAGCAACTAGCAAAAGAGTTACTGCTTCAATAGCAAGCAATATTCTATCCCGTTTTTTCCATTTTTTTTGCATTGCTGCTATTTTCTTTTCTGCTTCTTTCCTTTTTCTCATCTGTTCTCTTTGGGTCATTTGTTTTTTCTCCTTTTATTTTATTTATGGCTCTTTGCCATCTCTTTAATTATACCATATTTTACACATTTATTCAAATTTTCTATATTATCAGCTATTTATTATTATCTTTTAACATTGTTTAACACATTGAATATAATGTTAAGAGGTGTTTAATTTGTTTACGAATATTTTTAATAATGCAAAAGCAATTATAAAAGGTGGAAAAAAATATCCTAAAATTGATGGAATTGTTACTTTTAGAGAAACAAAAAATGGTGTGATTTTAACTGCAAAAATTTATAATTTGCCACAGTCTAAAGATAAATGTACCGGTAGATTTTTTGGGTTCCATATTCATGAAGGAAATTCTTGTAGTGGAAATTTAAATGATGAATTTGCAAATAGTAAATCTCATTTAAATTCTACCAATTGTCCTCACCCTTTTCATATAGGAGACTTGCCTCCATTAGTTGAAAATAATGGTTATTGCTATATGCGTGTTTTAATCAATAAATTTAAAATAAAAGATATTTTAGGGAAAGCAATTATTATTCATGACTCTGCAGATGATTTTACTTCTCAACCAAGTGGAAATTCTGGAAATAAAATTGCTTGTGGTATAATTGAAAAATAATAATAGAGTATATAGATTAAATAATATTTTCTATATACTCTATTTTTTTATTTCTATTTTATATATACATTCGTTCCTTGATTTACAACAATTCCTGGTTTTGG
>CANQOU010000008.1 GCA_947625565.1 uncultured Clostridia bacterium | reverse complement strand
AAATTTAATTTATTGTTTTCCACTTCCATTAAACAACCTGTGAATATCGGTCTACTTTCTTCTGTACTAACAGCAAAAATTGTCTTTCTAATCATTGTTTTTAAAGTATTTTGTTCAATTTCAATTGAATTTTGTACTTCTATTTTTGGCAATTCTGGAAATTCATCTGAATTCATAGTTGCCAATTTGTAATGAGAACCTTCACACTCTATTTCTAATAAATTATTTTCATTTACTGTTATTTCAATTTCTGTATCTGGTAATTTTCTTATAATTTCACTAAACATTATAGCATTTACAACTGTATTTCCCTGCTCTTTTACATCACAATCAATTAAATATTCAATTCCTATTTCTAAATCATATGTAGTTAATTTTACTTCATTATCATTTGTCTGAATCAATATTCCTTCCAATATAGGCATTGTTGTTTTAGATGCTACACCCCTAACAACAGAATTAATAGCTTTTAATAATTTATCCTTATAACATACAAATTTCATTTTTTGTTCCTCCTTAATATAATAATAAAATAAATAATATATTTAGTAGTAGTAGTAGTAGGTACTGTGGAAACTGTGGAAAACCGTATGGAAAACTACATACTCTAATGTATAGCTTGTGCATAAATTAGTGGAAAACTTTTCTATTTTTGCACAGCTCAAAAATCTTTTTGTGGAAAACTGAATTATAAACAGTTTGTAAACAAGAAATTCACAACTACCTGTGGATAACGGATGTATTAGTTCCGTAAGAAAAACTTCCTTTATTTTTCACAAACAAGAATTTTTACAAACATAAATTTTAAAAAAATAAAAATTTCTTAGAATTACCTATTCCGTATCATTTACAATAATGTTTTTCACACTTTCCACAATTCGTTTTGTATTTATATTTTCCTTAGCTTCTTTTTTTATTTTATTGTAAGCATGCATAACAGTTGAATGGTCTCTGTTTCCAAATTCTTTTCCTATTTGTGGGAAGGACATATTAGCAATTTCTCTACAAAGAAACATAGCAATTTGTCTAGGGAAAGCGATATCATTTGATCTTTTTTCTCCTGATAAATCATTTTTATCAATGCTAAAATATTTTGCAACAGTTTCTTTTATAAAATCTCCAGATATAACCTTTTCACTTTTTAGTTTAAACTCATTTATTGTTAGTTCTGCTTGCTCAATAGTAATAGGACTATGTGTCAAAAGAGCTCTAGCAACAATTTTATTAAATACACCTTCTAATTCTCTAATATTAGAATCAATCTTTAATGCTATATCTGATAAAATAGAATCATCTACAATAATTTTTTCATCTTGTGCTTTTTTTCTTAAAATAGCTAAACGAGTTTCATAATCTGGACAAGATATATCAGCAAGTAGACCACCTTCAAACCTAGACTTTAATCTATCCTCTAAAAAATCTATATCCCTAGGAGGCTTATCACTAGAAATAACAATTTGTTTTCCTTCATCTCTTAAAGCATTAAAAGTGTGAAAAAATTCCTCTTGAATTCGCTCTTTTCCAGCAATAAATTGAATATCATCAATAAGTAAAGTATCAATTGTACGGTACTTATTACGAAAAACTTCAGTCTTATTATCCTTAAGAGCATTGATTAACTGATTTGTAAATTTTTCTGATGTAACATATAAGACATTAGCTTTTCTATTTTCTTCTACAATTCTATTTCCAATAGCATGCATTAAATGAGTTTTCCCTAAACCAACACCACCATATAAAAATAAAGGATTATAAGAATTACCAGGTTGATTTCCAATTGCTAATGCAGCAGCATGAGCAAATCTATTATTGTTTCCAACAACAAAAGTCTCAAAAGTTTTTCCAGGGTCAAGAGTTTGATGATTTGATTCCAATTCAGTATCAGAAACACTAGAAGTTTTTTCTCTAATGATTTCTACTTCATTTTGAGAAGGGTCTTTAGATGATAAGTCTACAACAGAAAAAGTGAATTCTCTATTTGTAATATGTTTTAAAGTAAAGAAAATTAAATCTTTAAAACGATTTTCTATAAAATCTCTTTGATATTCAGATAAAGCAGTAAAAACAATATGATTATTACTAACAGATTGAATTCCCAAAGAGCTAATCCATGTTGCATAAGAGATTTCAGAAACTTCACCTTTTAATGTTTCTTTAATTTTTGCTAGAAGTTCTTCTTTATCAATATCCATAAACATACATCCTTCCTTTAAATTATCCACAATTTTATCCACAAATGTTGATAAAACTATTATATTTGTAACAAAAATGCAACATTTCTGCGAACACAAATTCTAAAAAATATGATAAAATCTGACATTTATATGCTCGTATCATATCAAATTTTTCACCTACAAGTCAATAAAAACAAAGAAAAAAACCAAAAAAAAGTAAAAAAAGTGACAAAAATATTTCATAAATATTACAAAAAAATTTCAAAATATACTTGACAATACTATCGAAAATAGGGTATAATCGATATACTTGTAAAAAGCAGTAGGAGGTGCTGAAAAATGAAAAGAACATATCAACCAAAAAACAGACAAGAAAAATCAGAACATGGTTTCATGAAAAGAATGAAAACAAGAGCAGGAAGAAATGTATTAAAAGCTAGAAGAGCAAAAGGTAGAAAAAAACTAACAGCGTAAAAAATTTATTTTTTCATACCTATTTGCCAAAAGGGGAAAGTATGGAATGAAAAAAACAAAAATGTTGAAAAAAAATTATGAATTTCGATCAGTTTTAACAAAAGGAAAATGTTTTTCTGGAAAAAATATTATAGCTTTTATCCAGAAAAACAAACAAGCAACTCAAAACTTTCTAGGAATAGCAATTAGCTCAAAAACCTGTAATGCCGTAAGAAGAAACCATATAAAAAGATTAATTAAAGAAAGCTATTACCATTATGAAGAACAAATTTCAGCAGGAAATAATATTGTTTTTTTATGGAATAAAAAAGCAAATCCAAAAAAAGTAACTTATAAATTCATAAAAGAAGATATGAAACAAATTTTTCAACAAGCAAAAATATTTATAAATGCATAGAGAAAGAGAAAAAATGAAAAAATTTCTTATATATGTTATAAATTGGTATCAAAAACATATATCAATATGGCTTACTAGTAAGCAAATAAACTGTAAATATTACCCAACATGCTCAGAATATACAAAACAGGCAATTGATAAATATGGTGCATTAAAGGGGGCTTTTCTAGGAATAAAAAGAATTTTACGTTGTAATCCATTTTCAAAAGGTGGGTATGACCCATTAAAATAATACGGAGGAAACAAAATGTTTCAATTTTTCGCAAATATATTTGGATATCTTTTAAATTTTATATATCAATTTGTTAATAATTATGGATTAGCAATGATTTTATTTACATTAGTTATAAAAATCGCAATGTTGCCATTTTCTATAAAACAACAAAAAACAATGAAAAAAAATGTGAAACTTCAGGAAAAAATTAAAGTTTTACAATTCAAATATAAAAACGACCAAGAAAAACTAAATCAAGAAATGATGAATTTATACAAAGAAGAAAAAATAAATCCTTTTAGTGGATGTTTAAGTTCAATTATACAATTCATTTTATTGATTTCAATCTTCTATATGGTAAGATGTCCTTTAACATATATGAAAAAAGTAGATAGCAATGCACTAAACAATAATATAGAACAATTAAAACAAGCAGAAAAAATAACAGGTGCTGCATACCCAGAAATAGATATAATAAGAGAAATAGACTATTTAAAAGAACAAAATCCAGAAAATCAAGAACTTCAACAATATGAAATAAATATGAATTTCTTGGGATTAGATTTAAGTAAAATTCCTCAACAAAACTTAGGGGATTGGACAGTTTATATAATACCAGTATTATACATATTATCTACATTTGTATCTATGAAATTAGTAACAATGATGCAAAGTACGAATAATACAAATAAAAATAAAGAGGAAGAAGTTAAGAAAGAAGAAAAGGAAGAAGAGGAAATCGATCCAATGGCACAAACAAATAAAATGATGTCTTGGATGATGCCAATAATGTCTGTTTCTATATCATTAGTTGCACCATTAGGATTAGCACTATATTGGCTAGTAAATAATCTTGCAATGATTGCAGAAAGACTAGTATTAAATATATTGCTAAAAGAAAAAGAAGAATAGGAGGAGAAACAAAATGACAGTTGTAGCAGAAGGAAAGACTACCAATGAGGCTATAGAAAATGGATTAAAACAGTTAAAAGTACCTAGAGACAGTGTAGATATAAAAGTATTAGAAAGTGACGATAAAAGAAGTTTTTTTAGTATTTTAGCACCACGAGTAGTAAAAGTAGAATTAACATTAAAAGAAAATGTAGTAAAAAAAGAAGAAAAAATGCCAAAAAAAGAAATTATTATCTTACCAGAAAATCAACAAAAAGCTAAAGAAAATGTAGAAAAATTTTTAGAAGATTTTATCAAACATCTTCCAGAAGGTACAAAATATGAAGTTGAAGTAGATGAAAGTGGACTAAAAGTAAAAATAAACAATGAGAAATTAGGATATTTAATAGGGCATAGGGGAGAAACATTATATGCATTGCAAATGCTTTTAACATCAATAGCTGCAAAAGGAATAGAACAAAAAATAAGAGTTTTTCTAGATATAGAAGGATATAAACAAAAAAGAGAAAAAACATTAGAAGAATTAGCAGAAAAAGTTGCAAAAACAGTTATAAAAACAAGAAAATCAGTTACATTAGAGCCAATGCAACCATATGAAAGAAAAATAATTCATAGTAAATTACAAAACCACCCAAAAGTAGAAACAGTAAGCATTGGAGAAGAACCACATCGTAAAGTAGTTATATCATTAAAAAGAAAATAAAATTAAAATCGGAGGTCAAAGGTCGGATTTTACAATATGTAATATCTATCTTTGCCTCTTTTTTAGTTAAAAAATAGGAGGAAAATAATGAATACAATTGCATCAATATCTACGGCACCACGGAATTGGAGGAATAGGAATAGTCAGAATGAGTGGGCAAGATACATTTAAAATATTAGAAAAAATATTTAAGCCAAAAAATAAAACAACAGAAATACAAGGTTATACAATAAAATATGGACATATAGTAGAAAATGAACAAATTATAGATGAAGTGTTAGTTTCAAACTTCAAAGCACCTAAAAGTTATACAACAGAAGATATGTGCGAAATTCAAACACATGGGGGCCAATTTATTGTAAAAAAAATCTTAGAATTATGCTTAAAAAATGGTGCAGAATTAGCCGACCCGGGAGAATTTACTAAAAGAGCATTTTTAAATGGAAGAATAGACTTATTACAAGCAGAATCTGTTATAGACATTATTCAAGCAAAAACTGATAAAGAATTAAAAACAGGAATACAAGCACTAGAAGGTAGGCTTTCAAAAAAAATACATCAAATAAAGCAAAAAATTATGGATGTAATGATAAATATAGAAGTAGATATAGACTATCCAGAATATGATTTAGAAGAAGTAACAAATCAAGAAATACAAAATATGTTAAGATTAGTTTATTCAGATTTAAATAGATTAGAAAAAAGTTTCGATGATGGAAAACTATTGAAAGAAGGAATAAAAACAGCAATTATAGGTAAACCAAATGCAGGAAAATCTTCTTTATTAAATGCTATATTACAAGAAGACAGAGCAATTGTTACGGAAATAGCAGGAACAACAAGAGACACCATTGAAGAATTTGTCACAGTAAAAGGAATACCATTACAGTTAATAGACACGGCAGGAATTAGAGAAGCTAAAGATGAAGTAGAAAGAATTGGAATTGAAAAATCAAAAAAAATGGCGCAAGAAGCAGATTTAATAATTGCTATTTTTGACAGTAGTAAAGAATTAACAAATGAAGATAAAGAAATATTAGAATTGATAAAAGGAAAAACAGCAATTATTGTGCTAAATAAAACAGATTTAGAGCAAAAAATTACAGCTAATACAGAGGAAATTTCTAATTCTTCAGAATATATAATAAATATGTCTATATTAGGAGAAAAAGGTTTAGAAGAATTATATAATACAATAAAGAACCTATTTTCTTTTGAAAAAATAAATGTAGATAATAATTTAACCATAACAAATGTAAGACATAAAAACTTTATTCATAAAGCATTAGAAGGCTGTGAAAAAGCTAAAGAAGCCATAGAAAACAAAATGCCATTAGATATAACTGCTATTTATTTAAGAGAGATATTAGAAAATTTAGGCAACATAACAGGAGAAAGTGTAACAGATGATATATTAGATGAAATATTTTCAAAGTTTTGTCTAGGAAAATAGTTATAACGCATGAGAATTCAAAATAAGAAAAAAATATGCAATAGATATGTAACTTTATAAAATAAAACTAAAAATAAAAATATGGCGATTTTCAAAAGAGATATAATAAAAGCAAAGAAAAAGTAAAAACAGAAATAAGGAACATAATTACAAATTAAATAAAGAAAGAAAAGTTTTGTAAAAATGAAAACAAACACATATCGGCAAAATACAGAGAGATAAAAAGAAAAACGAAACTGTAAACATAAAACAAAATAAACTTATATGTAAAAAAAAAGCTGACAAGAAATAAAACCTAATTTCTTGTTTCATATGAAAAAACAAAAAAAGTAAAAAGAAAGGAAAAAAATAAATGGAATATCAAGCAGGAGATTATGATGTGGCAGTTGTTGGAGCTGGACATGCTGGATGTGAAGCAGCATTAGCAGCAGCAAGATTAGGAATGAAAACTTTAATATTTTCAATTAGTTTAGAAAATATTGCTAATATGCCATGCAATCCGCATATAGGAGGAAGCTCAAAAGGACATCTAGTAAGAGAAATTGATGCACTTGGTGGAGAAATGGGAAAAAATACAGACAAAAGCATGATACAAGTTAAAATGCTAAATACTTCAAAAGGACCAGCAGTACATTCTTTAAGAGCACAGGCGGATAGAAAAAAATATCAAATGGAAATGAAACACACACTAGAACTACAAGAAAACCTAGAAGTTAAACAAGGAGAAATCGTAGATATAATTGTAGATAACGGAAAAGTAAAATCAATTAAAACTAGTGTAGGAGCAATCTACAATGTGAAAGCAATAATATTAGCAACAGGGACATATCTAAAAGGAAAAATATTTATAGGAGAATTTTCACAAGAAAGTGGACCAGATGGAGTTGCAGCAGCTAATAAACTTTCTGACTGTTTAAAAAAATTAGGAATAAATTTAGTACGTTTTAAAACAGGAACACCAGCAAGAATAAATCGTAGAAGTATTGATTTCTCTAAAATGGAAGTTCAAAAAGGAGATAGAGATATTCAGGCTTTTTCATTTGATGATAATGTGAAACCTTTTGAACAAGTTGACTGTTATTTAACATATACTAATGAAAAAACTCATGACATAATTCGACAAAATTTACACCGTTCACCACTATATGCAGGAAAAATAGAGGGAACAGGGCCAAGATATTGTCCTTCAATAGAAGATAAAGTAGTTAGATTTAGTGATAAACCAAGGCATCAAGCTTTTGTAGAACCAGTAGGATTAGATACTGAAGAAATGTATATACAAGGAATGAGTTCTTCTTTACCAGAAGATGTTCAAATTGCTTTATATCACACAATTCCAGGATTAGAAAAAGCAGAATTCACAAGACCAGCATATGCGATAGAATATGACTGTATAAATCCATCAGAACTAAAACTTTCTTTAGAATATAAAGGAATACATGGGCTATTTATGGCAGGACAAATAAATGGAACATCTGGATATGAAGAAGCAGCATGTCAAGGCTTAATGGCAGGAATAAATGCAAGTAGACAAATTAAGGGAAAAGAACCAATAATCTTAGATAGAACTCAAAGCTATATAGGAGTGTTAATTGACGACATTGTAACAAAAGGAACTAATGAGCCATATAGAATGATGACCTCAAGAGCCGAATACAGACTTCTTTTAAGACAAGATAACGCAGACTTACGTTTGACAAAAATAGGATATGATATTGGACTGGTTTCACAAGAAAGATATGATAGATTTTTGCAAAAAAAACAAAACATAGAAGAAGAAATCAAAAGGTTAAAAGAAACTACAGTAAAACCAACAGAAGAAGTTAATCAATTTTTAATACAAAAAGGAACAAATTCACTTCAAACAGGTACAAAAATGTCAGAATTATTAAAAAGAACAGAAATTACATATGAAGACTTAAAACAAATAGATAAAGAGCAACCTAATTTAAGCAGACAAGAAGCAGAAGAAGTAGAAATACAGATAAAGTATGAGGGATATATAAAATTACAAGAAGAACAAGTAAAAAAATTTAAAAAATTAGAAGAAAAAGTATTACCAGAAGATATAGATTATAAGGAAATAAAAGGGATTAGAATAGAAGCTAGACAAAAATTAGAAAAAATGCGTCCTCACTCAATAGGACAAGCATCAAGAATTTCAGGAGTATCACCAGCTGACATATCTGTATTACTTATTTATCTTCAAACAAGAAAGGGAAAATAATATATGGAATTTGAAGAATTTAGAGAAGATATTATAGAGAAAGCAAAAAAAATTCAAATAATATTACAAGAAAAGCAAATAGAGCAATTATGGGAATATATGCATTTGTTATTAAATTGGAATGAAAAAATAAATTTAACAGCAATAACAGAACCAAGAGAGATAATCTTAAAACATTTTATTGATTCATTTACTATATCAAAATATATTACAGAAAAAACATCTCTAATAGATGTTGGAACAGGAGCAGGATTTCCAGGAATTCCACTAAAAATAATAAGACCAGATATTGATATTGTTTTGGTGGATTCATTGCAAAAAAGAATCAATTTTTTACAAGAAACAATACAAAAAGTTAAGCTAAAAAATATCAAGGCAATACATGCAAGAATAGAGGAAATAGGAAAAGACAAAAAATATAGAGAAAAATTTGATTATGTTACATCTAGAGCAGTTGCAAACTTATCTGTACTTGTAGAATATATGCTACCATTGTCAAAAAAATGTGGAAAGATTATATGTATGAAAGGTAGTAATGTGGATGAAGAATTAAATGATGCAAAATGTGCAATAAATATTTTAGGTGGGAAAGTAGAAAAAATAGAAAAATTTGTACTTCCAGATTCAGAAATAGGAAGAAATATAGTAATAATTGATAAAGTAGAAAATACACCAAATAAATATCCTAGAAAGCCGGGAATGCCGTCAAAACAACCAATTTCATAAATATACAAAAAATCTAAAAAATAGCAAAATTTCATTGACATTTTTGCTATTTTTATATATTATATAGCTAATATAAAAGAAGCAAACAAATATATAAGTAAACATTTACCAAAGAATGGGGGCATAAAATTGGGAAAAGTAATATCAGTAGCAAATCAAAAAGGTGGAGTGGGAAAAACAACTACAACAATAAATTTGAGTACATTTTTGGCAAAAAAAGGGAAAAAAGTTTTATTAATAGATGCAGATCCTCAAGGAAACGCAACAAGCGGATTAGGTGCAGAAAAAGATGTAGAATATTCAACATATGATGTTTTAGTAGGAGAAGCATCAATGAGAGATGTAATTGAAAAGACAATGATAAAAAATCTATTAATATGTCCATCTAATATTAATTTAGCAGGAGCAGAAGTAGAACTAGTATCTATGATGTCAAGGGAACAAAGATTAAAAGAAAAAATAGAAGAAATAAAAGACATATTTGACTATATTTTAATTGACTGTCCACCATCACTAGGTTTAATTACTTTAAATGCCTTTACTGCATCAGATAGTGTATTGATACCAGTACAATGTGAGTATTATGCATTAGAAGGATTAGGACAACTGATAAATACTGTGAATTTAGTAAAAAAACATTTAAATAAGCAATTACAAATAGAAGGGGCATTATTAACAATGTACGACATTAGGACAAATTTATCTAATCAAGTTGTGAAAGAAGTAAAAAAATATTTTGAAAATAGAGTATATAAAACAGTAATTCCAAGGAATGTTAGACTAAGTGAAGCACCAAGCTATGGTATGCCAATAACAGAATATGACCCACGTTCCAAGGGTGCAAAAAGTTATGAAAAATTTACAAAAGAATTTTTGAAAAAAAATGAAGAAGAGAAAGGGTAGGTGGTAAAAATGCCTAAAAAAACAGGATTAGGAAAAGGCTTAGATGCACTATTTGGACCAGTACCTGAAGAAGAACAAATGCAAGAAACAGACATAATGAAAGAATTAAATATAACAGAAATTGAACCAAACAAAGAACAGGCAAGAAAGCATTTTAAACAAGAAGCATTAGAAGAATTAGCAGAATCAATTAAAGAATTTGGATTGATTCAACCAATAGTTGTAGCAAAAAAAGATGGATATTATTCAATTATAGCTGGAGAAAGAAGATGGAGAGCTTGTAAATTGGCAGGTTTGGAGAAGATACCAGCAATTATTAGAGAAGATGACGAAAAGAAAAATACTAGAATTTCTTTGATAGAAAATTTGCAAAGAGAAGACTTAACACCATATGAAAAGGCAATGGGAATAAAGAACTTAATGAAAGCATATGACTTAACACAAGAAGAAGTGGCTAAACAGTTAGGAAAAAGTAGAAGTGCTATTACAAATTCTCTTCGTATTTTAAATTTGGAGCCAAGAGTTTTAGAAATGGCAAAAGAGGGAAAACTATCAGAAGGACATTTTAGAGCATTACTAGCTATTCAAGATCCAGAAAAGCAATATAGAATGGCATTACAAATGTTAGAAAGAGGAGTAACAGTTAGACAAGCAGAAAAATCAGCACAAAAAAAAGGAGAAACTAAAGAGCAAATGGAAAGACAACATGTGTTATATAGAGATATTGAAAATACATTCCAAAACTTTTTTGGGACTAAAGTAAGACTAGATGCAGGAAAAAGAAGAGGAAAAATCATTATTGAATATACAAGCAATGATGATTTAGAAAGAATATTAGACTTGATGAAATAGGAGGTACAAATGGAAAATATAATAGAGTTATTAAGAAGTGATACATTTCTTATTATATATGCAGTATTAGGGATAGCTTTATTTATAGGATATTTGATAAATTTAATTAAAATTTCTAGCATAAATAAAAAGTATAATAAATTCATGAAAAAATTAGGAAATGGGAATAATATAGAAGAAGACTTGGAAAACTACATGTACAGAGTGAGTAAAGTAGAAAAACAAAATGCAGAAATATTAGACTTTTGCCAAAATATAGAAGAAGATGTATCTGGTTGTATTCAAAAAGTAGGTATAGTAAGATATAGTGCATTTAAAGATACAGGAAGTGATTTAAGTTTTGCTCTTGCCTTACTTGATGAGAATAATTCAGGTGTTGTGTTAAATGGAATATATTCTAGAGAAATGTCTAATATATATGCAAAACCTGTAGAAAATGGAAAATCAAATTATACAATTTCTGAAGAAGAAAAACAAGCAATTGAAAAAGCAATACAATCTAAAAACATATATCATGTTAAAGATAAATCAAAAGACAATTAAAATTTAAAAATTCCAAAAATTGCTATTGACAAATGTCCATAAAAATGCTAAGATAGTTATTGTCGCGAGACACTTGTCAACAATATATGGAGAGGTGGTCGAGTTGGTTTATGGCACCAGTCTTGAAAATTGGCGTGCGTTTGTAGCGTACCGTGGGTTCGAATCCCACCCTCTCCGCCAAATATATAAAGAAAATAAAGACCATAGTTTTTATTTTCTTTTATTATATATGTAGGTGTACCCAAGTGGTGAAGGGGGCAGTTTGCTAAACTGTTGTGAGTAGCAAAAATGCAAAAGAAAAAATAAATAAATAAAAAAACGTGCAAACCTTACACGGAGTAGTACCCAAGTGGTGAAGGGGATTGTTTGCTAAACAATTAGGTCGCGAAAGCGGCGCGGAGGTTCGAACCCTCTCTACTCCGCCAATAGCAGTAGTTTTAAAAGAACTATTGCTTTTTTTTTGCTTTTTAATGGATTTTAGTAAAAAAATGGGTTATAAAATGATTAAAACACACTAAAATACAATAAGATTTAATTATTTGATGGACAATTGATGGACGAGTAACATACTAATAGTGTATATAAGTTAAATTAAAAATGAATAACAAAGAGAAAATAAACAGTAAAATATTAATAGATATAAAATAAAATGTAATATATGGTGGTGTAAATATAATGGTAAAGATATTAGAAGTAAAACAAACAATAAACAATGACAATGTAGTAGAAGATATGTACGACATTGAACTTTTAATAAAATATATTATTAGGTACATTGAACAAACAAGAGAAATTAACAACGACGATTATAAATACATTAGCATAATATTAGCAAAAGTAAAAACAGCATTAAAGAAAGTAAGCGAAATAATAAAGGTAAAATGAAAGGAGCAAGATAAATGACTTTTGAAGAACAATTGTATAGACTTGATGATGTAGACGATTTAACATTTGTAAAGAAAAAAGAGGCAATGACGTATATAATAAAAATGGCAAAAATAATGACAAGGTTGCTAGATTTGTTTTTACAAAAGAAAGAAATATTACTTGAAGATTTAAAAGATATGGACGTAAGTGATTTAGAGCAAATTGTTGTGAAAATGGAAGATATAATAACAAGGCTAGAAGAAATACAAAAAGATTAATAAAAAGGCTTGGAAAGAGAACAAAAATTTGTTATAATTTAAAAAATGGTAGGAGATGTGAAATATGGAGATAAAAGATTACACAAACAAAGATAAATTACAACAATTATTTGAACTATATGAAGAAGATATGTATACAAATATAGAAAAAGACAGTAAATTATTAAGGCAAATTATAGAGCTAGAAGAAAATTTTACAGATACACTAACAAAAGAGCAACAAGTTGAATTTGAGAAAATAAGTGAAATAAAGAATAAATATATGGGAAAGACAGATAAAAATATATTTATTTATGCTTTTACATTAGCAGTTAGACTAATAATAGAGAGCATTACATAGAGATATTAGTACTTAAAGAATAAGAGTGCAACAACAGTACAAGTATGAAGATATTATTTTTGTACTATTGTAAACAGCTGATTAGGAGTACATTGTAATATAGTACAAAGATTTGTAAGCATAGAATATTTAATGCTTTGTGTTTTATTGTTAAGCATATTATTGAAATTTGTATATGAAATAGGCTTTATATTATTTAATTGATTAAACAGCCAGTATTTTGATTTTTTTTGTTTTTTTAGAATATTTATAACATTTAATTGATACATAATAAGCCCCCTAATACTTAGTTTTAATATATTTTATACAAAACGCACGAAAATATTAACTTATAAAAACATAACTGACAAAAACAGTAGACAAATGTATTTTTTTGTGCTAAGATATAAATAATTAAAATTATGTAGTAGGGGGTGTTGTAATGGAAGAAGGCGTGTTTGCAATAGTAGCAATATTAGTAGGAGTATTACTAATTGTTGCAGGAATAGTATTATACTTTTTGCCGAGTATAATAGCATATAAAAAAGGACACGCAAACAAGGGAATAATTTTGCTTATAAACTTTTTGTTAGGTTGGACTTTTTTAGGTTGGGCTGGAAGTTTAGTATGGGCATTTATTGATACAGACGGAACAGCAACAAGTAATGCTTTGAGAAATGTTGGTGGAAACAAATATGAAGACTTGGCAAAATTACAAAAACTAAAAGAAAGTGGAGCAATAACAGATGTAGAGTTTGAAATAGAAAAACAAAAATTATTAAGGTAGGAGTTGAAAATGAATAAGGTATTAACGGTTTTTTATATAGAAAAGGCTTTGATAGTTATTACAGGAATAATTTTATTAATGTTATTTTTTAACGGAGATAGTATAGATTTATATTGGTTTATTATTTTAATTTTTGCACTTATTTTTGGATATATTACTAAAAAAGTAGGAATAAAAAAAGAAATTTATACGGGATTTATATGGGGATATTTTTTAGGATTTATAGGATTAATTATTGTATGTATATTGCCAACAGAAGTAAAAGAAAATAAAAAAGAAAATGAAAATATAAATAATAAATATGAAAACTTGGAAAGATTACAAAAACTAAAAGAAAGTGGAGCAATAACAGATGTAGAGTTTGAAATAGAAAAACAAAAATTATTAAGGTAAGGTGGTAGAAAATATGGGAAAATATGAAGATTTAGAACAGTTAAAACAATTAAAGGCAAGTGGTAGTATAACTGAAACAGAGTTTGAGGTTGAAAAATATAAGATATTAAATAGTAATGAAGCTAATGCAAATAAAACGGAAGGAATATATGTAGCAAGTTTAGTATTAGGAATAATAGCATTTTTATTATGCTTGGTGCCATTTTTAGGTTTAATAATAACAATAGTTAGCTTGATAATTTGTATAATAGCGAAAAAGAAAGTAAAACAAACAGGTAATGCAAGTGGTTTAGTAACAGCTGGACTAATATTAACAATTATTGGACTAATAGCTACTATATGTATACATATAGGTGCATTATATACAATGTTTTATAATAGTATGAGTGTAATTTAATAATATAGGACTAGTTGTTACATATAACAACTAATGAAAGGAGAAGATTATGGGAATAATAGGAGCATTTTTTGTAATATTAGTATGGATAGGTTGTGGATTTTTGTGTGAATATTTAGGAAATTTAAAAGGACAAAAAGGTTGTTTTTTGTATGGTTTGCTTTTAGGAGTAATAGGAATAATAATTGTTTTATGTTTAAAAGACAAGAGTGGAGAAATTAACAATAGTAATAAAGGCGTTAGTAAATATGAAGAGTTAGGAAAACTACAAAAATTAAAAGAAGATGGAATAATAACAGACGTAGAATTTGAAATAGAAAAACAAAAACTACTAAAATAATAAATACATAGAAAAAACGACACGCATATAACGATTTTAAAATTTAAAACGAGTAATATGTTTGATTGAATACATAAAACTGGTTAAAACATAAGGTAGTGGAGAACAGCGACAAGATAAAAGATTAATTAAAATATAAATACAAATAAATAGAATAGGCATATAAAACAGATATATTAGAGAGTTAAAATGAAAAAACTCTCTTTTTTGGTATTACAATTATAGTAACCCAAAAACATTTACCACAAGAATTCAGTATAGAGAATAGTAGATATAATTAAAAGTATGTGTGAGTAATAAAATAACTATAATATCATATCTTATGATGCTTATAACATTTTTTAGTACATTAATAAAAGCCTTTTTTAGGATATTTATTAAATTTGTAGAATTTTATGTACGAAATCTTCGACAAAAAATATTGAAAAACCACAAAAAATACGATATAATGAAAATAAGAGAACAATGAAAGAGAGTAAATGTATGAAAAGCAAAAGAATATACCTAATTTTAAAAAGGATAAATTTAATATTGGTACTACTTTTTATATTGAGTAGTAATATAACTTTTGCTGCAAAAGATGGTTGGTCAGGAAGAGAATGGAGGAAATATGTAGAAAATGGGAATGGACAGTCAATAATAGAGGAATCATGTAGAAAAATGAGAGAATTACCTGATATGATACAAGGGCAACCTTTGGATTTTGATGATGGACAAACAATTATGGATTATCTTATTACAGCAGAAACGAAAACAAAAGAAGAAGATGAAGAATTAAAACAGTTAATGGATGCCTTTATGAACGCTGATGAAAATGGAAAAACAGATAGAAGATGGATAAATAAAGTAAGTATAGATGGAAATAATAGTGCAGCAGAAGAGTTAGAAGCAGATTATCAGGTGTTAAATGAAAGAATAGAAAATAATAGTAATTATTCACAAGGAGAGGAAGGAAAGAAAGAAGATAGCAAAGAGAATAATACTGAAGAGAATAAAGATGACAGCAAAGAAGATAGTAATAAAGAAGATAAAATAGATTGGAAATTATTAAAAACAGAAGATATAGCTAATATTGGTGATGCGGCAAGAGCACAGGAAATATATGATATGTTATTAAATGCATATGTTGACTATGAAGAAAATGAGGAAGTAATAAATGACTATGTTAAAAAATTAATTGCACTAAAAAATTCACAGGGATATAAATCATTATTAGCAATGGAGAATCCTTACTACACGGAGAAAAGTATTGAAGAGAAATTAAGAAACATTGCTTTTAATGATGCAGAGATGCTAGATAGTGATACTTTAGCAAGTATTTCAGATAAAGATGGTGGAAATGTAAATTTAGATGTTGATAATACAGGGGCACCGTTATTACATATATACAAACAGCCTAACAGAACTTCAGCAGAACGTAACACTACAAGAGGTGATGGATTAGACAAAATTATTACTTTTGCCAATATATTTGTTAAATTAGGGGAAAATGAAAAAATTGATAGCACAGAATTACAAAAAACTTTTAGTTGGATTTATAATATATTTCTACAAGTAGGAGTGGGAATCTCGGTTATTATAGGATTAGTATTAGCAATAAAATTTATATTGGCAGGAATAGAAGAAAAAGCAGAAGTAAAGAAAATGCTTGGAGTATATGTAATATCTTGTGTGGTTATATTTGGATCATTTGGAATATGGAAATTAGTTTTAAATATTTTAGTGACAATATAAATGTAAGAAAATATTCATAACATAAGAAGGGAGTTTTATGAAAAAAATAAAATTAACAATAAGTATTATTTTAATATTAGTAATATCTATTCAATCAATTACATTTGCAAATGCACAAGAGAAGTGGGATGACTTTTGGACAAGGTTTATGCAAAATATAGATTCTAAGCCATCTGATCTATCAGATGAAGATATAAACAGGATGATAGCAGGACCTACAGAAGAAGAGAGGCTTGAAGAATTTGCTACACACATAACTTCAGAGGATTTAAGTCCATATCAAGACTCAGCGAAAGCAGAAAAAGAAAGTAGAAGATTATTAAGTCAAAGAGATACATCAGCCGAAGGAGTAGATTCATCTGTCAAAGGTAGAGACAGTGATAAAGCCAAAGAACTAAAAGATAAAATAATGGATAAGAAAAGTAGTAAAGGATATGATCCTTCGAAAATGACAGTTGAAGAACTAAAAGAATGGGAAAATATCATTACTGATTATGCAATAGCAGTAGGAGGAGCAACAAATTTGCCAGAAGATATTACTGAAATGTATGCACAATTAAATTCAGCATTGATAGCTGCAGGAGAAACTGGCCGGAACATTACTTGATACAAGAGAACATTACATTTATAAAGCACCAGATAGAGATGACAGTGAAAGAACAGATAGTACATTATCAGATGGACTAGATACCGCAATAAATGCGGCTGGCAATTTTATAAGTAGCGGTTCTAAAAACCAAATAGATGAATCAAATCTACAAAAAAGTTTTACATGGATTTATAATATATTTTTGCAAGTAGGAATAGGAATATCTGTTATTATAGGGGTAGTATTAGGAGTAAAATTCATATTAGCAGGAATAGATGAAAAAGCAGAAATAAAGAAAATGCTTGTAACATATGTTATAGCTTGTGTAATTATATTTGGCTCATTCGGAATATGGAAATTAGTTTTAAATATATTAGGAACCATGTAGGAGAGAAGGTGAAGAGATGAGAAAAGTAGGAAAAATTATAACAATGCTATTTATAGTGATGATTATAGTTTTTAATATCCAATCTGTATATGCAATAGGAAATAATAAAAATGCAGAAATTAAATTAATCCAGCAAGTAGCAGAAAAAGACGAAGAAGAAGACGAAGGACGGTTCATCAGTAGGTGATAATTTGGGATTAGGTAATTTGGATGATTATCGAGAAACAGGAACCACTTCAACTCAATTAACAGCGAAGTTAGGAAAACTATTTTCTGTTATTGGAACCGTTGGAAGTATACTATCTGTAATTATTTTGGCAGGAATAGGAATTAAATATATGTTGGGAAGTGTAGAAGAAAAAGCGGTATATAAAAAAAGTATGATACCATACATTATAGGTGTTGCTATTTTATTTACTGGAAGCTTCTTACCACAGTTCATATACAAGCTTGTGAAATTAATTGGATGGTAATACTTGCAGAAAATTTGACAATATGTTATAATAAAATGGAATAAGAATATTAATATAAAAATAAAAGGAGGAATGAACATGAATGTAAAAACACTACAAAAAGTACTAAGTGTATTAGTTCTAGTTGTTATCATAATATCTATGGCAAGCACAGTTGTTTTAGCTGCTGATACAAATAGTGCAATTACACCAAGTAACATAACTAGAGAAGGCACTAATATTAACACAACCACGATTGATAAAGCAGGGAAAAATATAGTATCAATTTTACAAGCAGTAGGTGTAGTATTATCAGTTGTTATGTTGATTGTTATAGGTATTAAATACATGATGGGAAGTGCAGAAGAAAAAGCAGAATATAAAAAGACACTTATGCCATATGTAATAGGCGCAGCTTTGATTTTTGCAGCATCAGTATTTGCACAAGTAGCTTACGATTTCTTCAACGGATGGACAGCGAAATAGGAAAAGTGTAATAAAGGAAAGGAGGAATACATTTCCCTTTTCCTTTATATGCTAAGGAGAAAAATATGAATGCAAAAAAGATACAGAAAATATTTAATTTTATATTAGTTATTATTATGATATTTTTTTTAATTGGTCCAGTAGTTAATGCAACACAACCATCTGATATTAAGGAAGTTGTAGTCGATACAAAAGACTTGGAGCAAACTGGAAACAATATTGTAAGGATATTACAAACTTTTGGAGTTATATTATCTGTTATAATATTGATAATAATAGGAATTAAATATATGCTAGGAAGTGCGGAAGAAAAAGCAGAATATAAAAAGACACTTATGCCATATGTAATAGGTGCAGCACTTATATTTGCAGCTTCAGCATTTGCTCAAATAGCATATGACTTTTTCCATGGATGGAAAGTTTAAAGAAATAAGAAAGGAGGAATAAAAATGAACATGAAAATGAAAAAAATTATAAGCATAGTTTTACTTGCTATTGTAGTAATATCAATTTTTGGAACAACTGTTATGGCAACAGAACCAAAAGGATTGAAAGATGTACAGGGGGATACAATAGGTACAAATACAATAAATCAAGCAGGGAGAAATATAGTATCAATTTTACAAGCAGTAGGTGTAGTATTATCAGTTGTTATGCTAATTGTTATAGGTATTAAATACATGATGGGAAGTGCAGAAGAAAAAGCAGAATACAAGAAAACACTTATGCCATATGTAATAGGTGCAGCACTAATTTTTGCAGCATCAATATTTGCACAAATTGCTTATGACTTCTTTAACGGATGGAGTGCATAATTATTAATAAAGAAAAGGCAACTAAATGAGGTTGGCTTTTTCTTTCTAATCAAAGGAGAAAGAAATGAAAAGTGTTAAGATAAGAAAAATTGTAAGCATATGTGTTTTAATAATGATGATAATATCAACAGTAAACACAGTAGTAATGGCAATAGTACCTCCAAATCAAATTAGGGGAGATAGAGCAGACGCAAAAGTTATGACAGACCAAACAATAGAAAAAACAGGAAAAAATTTTATAACTATTTTGCAAGCGTTAGGAGTAGTATTATCAGTTGTTATATTGATTGTAATAGGTATTAAATACATGATGGGAAGTGCAGAAGAAAAATCGGAATACAAAAAGACACTTCTACCATATATAATAGGAGCAGCCTTGATTTTTGCAGCAGCAATATTTGCACAAGTTATATATGATTTCTTTTATGATTGGGGTGCAAATACTCCAAGTGGTGGACCAACCCCGACCCCAGATCCAAAATAATAAATATTTCAAAAATATTACAATTATATTAAATTTTAAAGAAAACGCAAAAAAATGTGTAAAAATATTACATTTTTTGCGTTTTTTTGATATAATAATATTGAGTGATAATGTAAAAAAATATAAAGGAGGAGTTTTAATGAATAGTTATAATATACCTAGAAACGTAAAGGGAGAAGGAAGAATACTGTATGTATTTTCAACTAAAGCTTTAATTTATACGTTTATAGGAATGGTAATAGGAACCTTGTTCCATTTTATATTTTCAATGTTAGGAATGGAATCATTAGGATTCTTCTTTATTGTTGGTTTTGGAGCAATAGGATTTGCTATAGCCACATTCAAAATTCCAGATACAACAACATTTCAATTCACTAGAAAAACAGGAGGAGAAAACATAGATGAAATTATAAAAAGATATGTGAAATTTAAAATGCAAAAAAAGAAAATATATGTTTTTGACAAAGATAGAACGGAAGAAAAATATCAAACAAAAGAAGAAGGAGGAAAATAGTATGGAATCAAATGGCTTAACAGAAATACTAGTTATTGTTTTATCAGTTATGATTGTAATACTAATAGTTTTAGTTTTTACATATTTGATTTTAAGTTTAAAAAATAGAACTAAAAAGGAAAAAACTAAGTTAAAAGCAAAAGAAAATAAAAATGATAAAGGTACAAAATCAACTACAAATTCATCTGCATATAATAAACAATCTATATTTGACTTTATGGAATTTGATAAAGTAGAAGATAATATGATTGTACAAAAAAATGGAAAAAGATATATTAT
>CANQOU010000007.1 GCA_947625565.1 uncultured Clostridia bacterium | reverse complement strand
AAGAAATAATGGACCATTTTATTATGAAATTGCGTATGGTACGCTTTTTAAGAACTCCTGAATACAATGAATTATTTAGTGGTGACCCTGTTTGGGTAACTGAAAGTATTGGTGGAATGGGAATTGATGGAAGAACTTTGGTTACAAAAAATTCTTACCGTTTACTTCATTCTTTAGAAAATCTAGGTCCTGCCCCTGAGCCAAATCTAACAATTTTATGGTCTACAAGGCTACCAGAAAATTTCAAAAAATATGTTGCAGGTTTATCTATAAAGACATCTTCTTTGCAATATGAAAATGACGATTTAATGAGAATTACTTTAGGAGACGATTATGGAATTGCTTGTTGTGTTTCACCTATGAAAATTGGAAAACAAATGCAATTCTTTGGTGCAAGAGCAAATCTTGCAAAAGCACTTCTTTATGCAATAAATGGTGGAAAAGATGAAATAACAGGAAAGCAAGTTACTCCAAAATATGAACCAATTTTATCTGAATATTTGGATTATGACGAAGTTATGGAAAAATTTAATCAAATGATGGAATATGTAGCAAAAATATATATTAAAGCATTAAATGCTATTCACTATATGCATGATAAATATTCTTATGAAGCTATTGAAATGGCATTACATGATAAAGATTTTATTCGTACAATGGCATGTGGAATTGCAGGATTATCTGTTGTAGCAGATTCTTTGTCAGCAATTAAATATGCAAAAGTAAAAGTAATTCGTAATGAAAATGGTTTAGCAGTTGATTATGAAATAGAAGGAGATTTTCCAAAATACGGAAATGATGATGATAGAGTTGACCAAATTGCAGTAGATATTGTAAAGGCTTTTTTAATTAAATTGCAAAAACATCAAACGTATAGAAATTCAAAACACACTTTGTCTATTTTAACTATTACTTCTAATGTTGTATATGGAAAAGCTACTGGTAATACTCCTGATGGAAGGAATTCTGGCGAGCCATTTGGACCAGGTGCTAATCCATTACATGGTAGAGATTCTACTGGTGCTCTAGCTGTTATGAATACAATTGCAAAATTACCTTTTCAGAATGCAGAAGATGGTATATCTTATACTTTTTCTATTACACCTAACACTCTTGGAAAAACAGATGAGCAACGTGTGGAAAATTTAGTTAATATGTTAGATGGATATTTTAAGCAAACTGGACATCATATAAATGTCAATGTTTTTGATAGAAAATTATTGGAAGATGCTATGGAGCATCCAGAAAAATATCCTCAACTAACTATTAGAGTTTCTGGATATGCAGTTCATTTTACAAAACTAACTAGAGAACAACAATTAGATGTTATCAATCGTACTATCCATGAAAGGATTTAATATGAAAAAAGAAGATTTAAAATATTATGCTAAAGTACATTCAATTGAATCCTTTGGAACAGTAGATGGCCCCGGTATTCGTTTTGTATTATTCTTACAAGGTTGTCATTTACAATGTAAATATTGTCATAACAGAGATACTTGGAATATGAATGGTGGAGATTATAAATCTTTAGATGAAATCTATAATAAAATTATAAATTATAAAAATTATATTTATCCAAATGGTGGTGTAACTGTTACTGGAGGTGAGCCACTTTTACAAGTACATTTTTTAATATCTTTATTTGAAAAATTAAAAAATGATGGGATTCATACTTGTATTGATACTTCAGGTATGGTATTTATTTCAAAAGATATACAAGACTTACTTTCTTTAACAGATTTAATATTATTAGATATTAAGCATATAGATAATGAAAAATGTAAAGCTTTAGTAGGTGTTGGAAATACTTTAGAATTAAATTTTGCAAGATATTTGAGTGATAATAATATTCCTATGTGGATTAGACAAGTTATAGTTCCTGGATTTACTGATAGTAAAGAAGATTTGTTGAAATTAAAAGAATTTATTTTATCTTTAAAAACTGTTGAAAGAGTAGAGTTATTGCCATATCACAATATGGGAGCATATAAATGGAAAAATCTTGGAGAAACATATTCTCTTGAAAATGTTTCTCCTGCCACCTCTAATGATATTGAAAGAGCAATGAAAATATTAGGAATTTTTTCATGATTTTTCAATTTATGTTGCAATTTGGTAAAAAAAGTTATATAATGGTAACATAATATTGAAAGGATGTCGAAATTATGAATTATTCTACAAATATACAAAATTCAGAAGATAAAATTCAAGCTGTTAATTTTGCAATAAAAGAAGGTAGATTTGAAGATGCTTTAGAATTAGGTATCGACCCTTCAGTTAAAGATATTGCTGAAATACAATCTAAATTATTGTCTATTTATATATTACAAGATAATTTCGATGCTGCTCTAAAAATAGGTAATAATCCCAAATTTATAGATGTTCCTTCAATACAGTCTAAAATGATTGCTATAGCTATTATTCAAGAAAGATTTAACGATGCAATACGAATCGGAAGTAGAGAAGTTTTTGCTGATAACAAAACAATACAAATGCAAGTAGAAGATGCTAAGCACTTACAATCCAAATCTAGTTTATCTTTTGAAGAATTCTTAGACAAGGAGCAATTTTTGTCTATGCTAAAAACTAAATTGTATTATGATAAAATAACATTAGAAGATATAAAATCTATTGAAGATTATCCTCTTTTATCTGAATATCAAAAGCAACTTATTCTACTTGCTATTTATGAAAAGCAAAAAGATATTAAAAAGCTTTCACAAGTTGTAAAAAGCTATAAAGAAAAATATCCAGATTCTGAGCAAAATAAGATTTTCAATACTATTTTCGAAAGAGCCAAAAATAAAAAATATAGAATATTTGATTTTCTATTTTATGATAATTTGTTAAATTGGAAAATGGATTCTGAATTACAAGAGCAATATGAAAATGAAAAACCTAATACGACTCCAAAAATTCAACTCAAAAGAGTTCCTATTATTCAGACAACTTCTCCATATTATGAAGAAGCTGAAGAATATAATTATTTTTCAAATAATTATATAATGCCTGAAAATGTAAAAACTTCTTTTGCAGATACTTTAAAAACACCTAAAGAAAAAATTTCTCGTACAGATACTGCAAAAACTCCTAAGAAAGCAAAGGTGCAAAGTACAACACATTATGATGAAATTTTAAAATATTTGAATGAGAAAAGAAAGGAAATTTATGTTGCTTTAAATTCAACAGATATTTCAACACAAAAAATAGCTATATCACAATGGGATAAGATGGAAATATTGCTTGAAAAAGTAATGAAAAATAAAAATAACTTAGAATATTTAAATAGTTTATATAGTAAAATTACAAAATTACAAGAATATGAAAATTCTAAGGCTAGATAATTTTTATGCAGATATCTTTAATATATCTGCATATTTTTTAACTTTACTTAACTTTTAATAGCTTTAGCCACATCTTCTATACTTTTCTGTGGTGTTGATGCACCTGCCATAATACCAATTTTTTCATATTTTTTTACTTCGTCTAAATCAAGTTCTTTATATGTTTCAATACATATGCTATTTTTACAATATTTTTTTGAAATATCATATAGTTTTCGTGTATTAGAACTATTTTTTCCCCCAATAATTATCATGTAATCCATTTCATATGCCATTATTTCTGTTTCTCTTTGTCTTAATTCTGTAGCTTTACATATGGTATTATTTATTACTAACTCCACATCCCTCATAATTTCATTTTGTATTATTTCTTCAACTATAAAGAATTTTTCTAAGCTATATGTAGTTTGTGAAATCAATAATAGTTTTTTTATTCCTGATTTTTCAAATTCTTCAAGTGCTTGAAAAACATCTTTTTCAGTATTTTCTATAACTGAGACATTTTCCCCACAATGACTTAAAGTTCCTAAATTTTCTGGATGTGTTCTATTACCACATAAAAATATATAAAAGCCTTTATCTTTATAGCTTTCTGCTATTTTATGAATTTTCAATACATTAGGACAAGTAAAATCTTTTATCTCAATCCCTTTTTGTTTTGCAATTTCATAAATACTTTTTGGAACACCATGTGCACGAATAACTACTGTTCCTTTTGCTTCTGATAAATCGTCAATGAATTTTACTCCCTCGTTTTTTAATTCTTCTATTACCTCTTTGTTATGTACAATTTCTCCTAAACAATATACTTGCTCTTGTTCTTTTGCTAAATTACTACAATTATCAACTGCCCTTTTTACTCCCATACAAAATCCAGCTGTTTTTCCTATTTCTATTTCCATTATTTTCATTCCTCATTTCTTATTAACCATAGCATAAATTTCATTCTTTAGGCATTCTACAATTTCCTCTTGTTTTACTTTTTTTATTATTTTACCTTTTTTAAATAATAGTCCTTCTTTTATACCTCCTGCTATTCCAATATCTGCTTCTCTTGCTTCTCCGGGTCCATTTACTGCACATCCCATAACTGCAACTGTAATGTCTGATTCAATTGTTTGCAAAAATTCTTCAACTTCCTTAGCTATAGGTATTAAATCAATTTGTGTTCTTCCACAAGTTGGACAGGCAATTAGTGTTGGTGAATTTTTATATAAATTGCAATCTTTTAGAATTTCTTTTGCTACTTTTATTTCTTTTACTGGGTCATCTGATAATGAAACACGAATAGTGTCTCCTATTCCTTGTCTTAGCATATATCCTAATCCAATACTTGATTTTACTGTTCCACTAAATTCTGTACCAGCCTCTGTAATTCCTAAATGTAGTGGGCAAGAAAATTCCTTTGAAGCTTCTAAATAGCTTTCGATACATAGGTCTAGATTTGATGCTTTTAAAGATACTGCATAGTCTTTAAAATCTAGGTTCTCTAAAATATCAATATGTCTTTTTGCACTTGCTACCATTGCTTTTGCAGTAGGTTTACCATACTTTTCTAATAACTCTTTTTCTAATGAACCTGCATTTACTCCTATACGAATAGGGATATGTCTATTTTTGCATGCCTCTACTACTGCTTTTACTCTATCTTGAGAACCTATGTTGCCTGGATTTATACGAACTTTATCTACACCAGAAGCTATTGCTTCTAATGCTATTCGATAGTCAAAATGAATATCTGCAACAATTGGAATATGAATTTGTTTTTTTATTTCTTTTATTGCTTTTGCATCTTCTATATCTAAGCATGCAACTCTAATAATCTCACATCCAACTTTTTCGAGTTCTAAAATTTGTTTAACTGTTGATTTCACATCTTTTGTTTTTGTATTACACATTGATTGTATTACTACTTTATTTTGTCCACCTATTTGTACATTTCCTACCATAATTTTTCTTGTTTCAGTTCTATTCATTTTAATTCCTCCATATAGGGAAAAAGGAGATTATTTTATCCCCCTCTTACATTCCCAATAATTTAACTTCAATATTTTCCATTTTATATTTTCCATCAACTAGTTTGAATTCAACTAATGTATTTTCTAGTGTTTCTTCGTTTTGTCTTAAATCTGTTGTGAAATATAGCTTAATTTGTGGTATTTCTACATTGCCTTTAACAATTTCTTTAAATGTTTCAGCCATATGTTTTTCGTCTTCACATACAAAAATTAGTTGTGGAAGAGAGCCAAATCCTGAATCTCCAGCTACAAAATTACCATAGAAATCTTGATATAGTCTCATTTTGTCTACTAATTTTTTCTCCCATTCAGTTTCTCTTCTTATTACTTCAAATAAAAATTGTATAGATTTATTGTTTTTTGTTAGTTTTACACATCCACCTGTTGCTTTAAATACTTTGCCTGCAACTTTTGCATTTATTGCTGGTTTTACAATAAATTCGTCAAAAGCTTTTACTTTTCTTAAATATGCAATGATTGTTTGATTTCCAGCCAATCTCTTTTTTATCATAGGAACTGGTTTTGTATTATCTGAAGGTTGCCATTTGCATTCAATTTCTTTAGAAGTTAATAAATATTTGCCCATTTTTTCCAAACAATATATTCTATAAATTCCCTTTCCTTCATCAGAAGTAAAATAATATCTTGTTAAGATTTTTGATTTTACTAATGCTTCTAACTTATTATTTAGTTTATCTTGTGATTTAGGGTCAATTCCTTTTATTTCTAACATTTGATATAGCTGTCTTGATGTTATAAATTCAAATTGATTTACTAACTCTAAAATTGCAAAATGTATATCAGTAATATGTCCTATATTTATTTTGTGAACAATTTGGTTCATAGATACATATCCATCTTTTCCATCAAATGTTTTTATTTCACCTTCTCTAATTGCAAAAGGTGATACTTGTGCTTTAATTTGGTTATCTTCAACCATATTTATTCCTCCCTATATGATAAATAATTTTATTTTCCTTTTATCATAATCTATTTTTTTGATGCAAACATCAACTTCCTGACCATATTCAAGTCCTGTTTTGAACTCTGACATTCCTACTAAATTTGGTGATAATTCAATAAAAATTCCATTCTTGTTTTTTTCTGTTTCTCTTACAATTCCTTTAGTTTTCTGTCCTATGTGGAATTTTTCTGCATTTTCCTCCCATGTTCCATAATTTTCTTTATATGACAAAGAAATTTTTCCATCTGTTCTATCTATAGATTTTATCACAATTTGTACTTTTTGTCCAATTTTTAGCCTTTCATAAGGTGTTTTAATTCTTGCTACTGATAAATCTTCAATATGAGCTAACCCTACAACACCTCCACCAATTTCAATAAAAGCTCCATATGGTTTAATATTTTTTACAATTCCACTTACTCTGTCTCCTACACTTAACTCATTTTTTACAGCTTCCATTACTTCTTCTTGCACGCATCTCCTTGATAGAATTGGTATGTTTTCTTCATTTAATCCATTTATCTTGAATTGAACATATTTATGGACTTTTCCTGTGCATAAATTTTCTCTTGGCAATCCATTTTGCTCAACATGTATTCCTTCTACTTCTTTTCTTGGCATAATTCCCATTACATTGTTTCCAAGTTGTACATGTAAATTAAAATTAGAATCACATTCTTCTACAATGCCTTGCAAAATATCCTTGTGATTGATATATTGTTCTATATTTTCACTTTGTACATTTGATAAATTTTCGTTCCAACCTTCTGGCAAAAACTGAAATGTATTCATTTGTAATTCTCCTTTTTTCTTCTGTTGTTTTTTTTCATTATATACTTTTGTTTTTTAAATTGCAAGTATATACATTTAAGGATATATATATTTCCATTTTCCTAATGGTATATCTTTTACACTAAATTTTCCTATTTTACTTCTATGCAATGCTAACACTTTTCTATCTATAGCTTCGCACATTTTTCTAATTTGTCTATTTTTTCCTTCATGAATTATAATTTCTAGTCTAGAAATATTTTTCTCTTCATCTGTCTTTAATATTTTAACTTTTGCTGGCTTTGTAATATATTGACCTATATCTACTCCGCTTCTTAGTTGCTCAACTTCTTCATTTGTTATAATTCCTTTTATTGTAACAGTATATGTTTTTTCTATCTCATGTTTTGGATGTGTCCATTTATATACAAAATCTCCATCATTTGTTAAAATAAGGGCTCCTGATGTATACATATCTAATCTTCCTACTGGTACAACTCTTTCTTTTACTTTTACTAAGTCCATTACTGTATCTCTATTATATTGGTCTTTTACAGTTGTTACATATCCAATTGGTTTATTTAACAAAATATATACTTTTTTCTCTTTGCTTTCCACTTTTTTTCCCTGATATGTTACTATATCTTTACCCAATACTACTTTTGTTCCTAATTCTTTAACTATTTTTCCATTTACTTCAACTTTACCATCTAAAATATATTGTTCACAAGTTCGTCGTGACCCAATTCCGTTATTTGCTAGATATTTTTGTAGCCTTAATTCCTCCATTGGTAACCCAACTCCTTTGTAATAATTTGATTTAAATATTCTGGTAATTGTGCTTCTATATACATATGTTTTCCCGTGATAGGATGATTAAATTCTAATGACTTAGCGTGCAAGCATTGTCCTTTTATTCCCCATCTATTTTTTCCATTTGAATATACATCATCTCCTAATACAGGATACCCAATATTAGATAAATGAACTCTAATTTGATGTGTTCTTCCTGTTTCAATTTTAATTTCTAATAAAGTAATACCTTCATTTGGAAATCTTTCTAACACTTTAAAGTGTGTAATTGCTTCTTTTCCGTTTCTTGCTACTGCCATCTTTTTTCTGTCTGATGTGCTTCTAGCTATTGGCATATTGATAGTTGCTTCATTTTCTTTTACAATTCCTCTTACTAATGCTATATATGTTTTCTTTATTTCATGATTTTTTAGCATATTGCTTAAAGCAATATGTGTATTATCATTTTTTGCTATTATAACTGCACCAGATGTGTTTTTGTCCAGTCTATGCACAATCCCTGGTCTAATCTCTCCACCTATTCCTGATAAGCTATCTTTACAAATTGCCATTACTGCATTTACTAATGTTCCATCTGGATTTCCATTTGCTGGATGTACTACCATTCCTTTAGGTTTGTTTACTATAAGCATATCTTTATCTTCATATATAACTGAAATTGGAATATTTTGTGCCTTCAACGGTATTTCTTTTACTTCTTCTTTTTCAATCTCAATTTTATCTTGTTCTTGCACTTTATATGAAGGTTTTACCTTTTTTCCATTTACTAATATATTTCCTTTTTCTAATAAGCGTTGTACAGTTACTCTTGAAATATTTTCTTTTTGTGCTAGGTAACTATCTATTCTAGAATTTACAAGTTCTCTTACAATAATTTGTTTCACTATTTTTTCTCCCCACTTAGTCTTTTATATATAATAAAGCTATTATCCTCATATAGTTGAAGATAGTTTTTATCATTTGATTCTCTAATTAACATGTTGACCTTTGCAGTTTTATATGTAATTACATGTGTTATACCATATTTTTCAAACACATCTTCATAATATGTTCCAATAGTTGATACATCTATAAAATCTTTAAAAATATCATTTTCTAGTCCATTAAATTGTGGGTCATATACATCTGCTCTTGAATCAATAAACACTGGTATTCCTCTAAATAACATATAGCTTCCATAGTTATACTCGTTATAGAATTTGGCTGTTCCGATATCTATGTTTTCCAATATATAGTCACAGGCCTCAATTGGATATGTTGTTTTACTAATATAGTCATGTCTGCTTCTAGGTCTCATTATATTGTAGCTAATATATATTACTAATACTATTGTGAAAAGTATTGGAATTGGTTTTAGAATATATTTTACAAATTTGCTTGTATCCACTTTATATTCTGAAAACATTTTCATAATTATTTTTGCTAAAATAATTGCTCCTACAATTGTGAACATAGTAATTTGTCTTCTTGATGCAAGCATTAAATAACATAGTCCACCTATAAAAAATAGGTCTCTCAAATTTATTTTTGCTTTTGTAAATGTTAATACTGCTAAAAATATAATTATTATACACATTGCTTCTGTATTTTCTGCTAGTGTCATTGGTAAATGCTCATTTATGTTTTCCATTGTATTTCCTTTAACACTTTTATATAAATATGTATATGGTGTATCTCCTATTGGTGTTAATAGTCCAGTAAATAAGCAAATTATCATTATTAAAATTAGAAATTTAACATTTTTATTATTTTCTATGCAAATTTTATATGGATTTTTTTGCGCCTTTCCTCTCTTTATTTTTATTCTTGATAATTTTTCTGTGTCTCTGTTCTTTTTTTCTTGCAATCTTTCTAGTTTTTCTTCGTTTATTTTCTTTCCTTTTTCTTTATTTTTCTCTAATCTTTTTATTTTTTGATTTAAAAAGAACATTTGAATTTTATTATATACTATTACATCTGAAATATTTGCAATTATGTATTCTGCTATATATGGTAAATATAAGACAAAGTAAAATGGAAATACTGCTGCATGTACATTGGCTATAATTATTGGTATTATTATTAAGCCAAGTGCATAATACCATTTCTTGGTTTCTAAAAATTTTTCAATAAAGAAAATTGTCCAAGTAAATAAAATAAATGTAACTAATTGTGCTCTTGCAGCAATATATGGCTTTAATACATACATTGCTCCTATCGTAATTATAAAAGATACTACATCGTTTTTTGATATGTTTTTTATTACTCCAAATAGTGATAATCCTAAAATACAAGATAGTATGCAAGTAGTGACATATATTCCTTGCCAACCAAAATTCGCATATATTATATATGATATTAAGTCATATAGCCAATGTGGATATGTATATATTAGTCCTTCATGCCATGCAAATGGCTCTTTCATATCTACACCATATTTAGTAATATGTTCTCCTACCTTAACTGTATAGAATGTATCATTTTGTAATGTAGCTGGTGTTATAGCAGTTGAAAATATAGTAATTAGTGTAAGGGCTATAATTATAAATATTGTATTTTTTGATATTTTTATATTCTTTTTTGGTTTCATGTTTCCTCCAAATTTAATTTCTTATATAAAAAAATTATACTTGCTTTTTTTATAAAAAGCAAGTATATAAAATAAAAATTAGAAGCAGTTTTTATACTGCCTCTTGATTTTCCTCTACATTTTCTACTTCTGCTTCTTTTTCTGGGTCTATTTCTTCAACAATTTCTAAACTTCCTATAGAAACTTCATATGCAATTCTATTTTCTACTCTACCATCTTCGAATTTTTTCTCATATTCTCTTGATTGTACTCTTCCTACAATTTTTACTTTTGTTCCGACCTCCAAGTTTTGAGAAAATCTTGCATTTCTTCCCCATGCAATGCTTGGTATATAATCTGATTTATTATATGCTCTATTTACTGCTAGCAATATATCTGCAATTTCTCTTCCAAATGGTGTTTGACGATATATTGGTTTTTTACAAATAAATCCAACAAGTACAACTTCGTTTGTTACACTGTCTTTTTTTGCAAATTCACTATCTTCCTCTACTTCTTCTTTTAATTCAGTAACATCTTTTGCAAAAACTGTTAAAATCAATTTATTCTTTTCATTTTCATAACTGTTGTATGACCTAAATTGTCCTTTTACCAATAGTTTTTTTCCTTCTGATAACATTTCATCTGTTATAATTCTTTCTGAAACTGTAATTGGTATTATGTCTGCATTTCCACTCAAACGTGCTATACTTAATTTAAAAGTATAAAATCTTTCTCCATAAATTTCATGGCTGAATTGTTTCTCTCCTGTAACCTTTCCAACTAATGTTAAATAGTTGCTTTCTAAATAATTTGTATCCAATTTTGTTTCCTCCCTATTTTTATTTTTTCAATTGTATAGTTATCCTTCAGTATGCTCTACATCTACTATTATACATTATTTTTTTGGATTTGTCTACATAAAAAGTTAATTTTTTTCAATTTTTCGTAAATTTTCCATATAATATGTTAAAAATAACTAATATCATATGTCCATGTATGTCTAATTTTTTTATTTTCTTTATTCTTTCTTCCCCTATTTCCTGCAAATTTCCATTTTTAGTTACAATTTCTCTTTGTATAGCTATCATAATAAATTCTTCCTTGACACTAGATACTGTAATTGTGCATTTATGGTTTAATCCATAAGTAATTACTGATTTTAGCTTTCCTTTTAAAATATCAGTGTTTTTATTATTATCAGTATTTACTACTAAATATTGCGTATATTTACATATATTATCAAATGCTTTCATGTTGTGCCAATTTTGCATATTTGCATCAATAATTATAGTATCAAACTTTACATTTTTTAAATTTTCTATGTCAGTATCTGTAATCAAGATTATATTTATATCTTTATTCTTTTTCATTACTGTCTGTAAAATTTCAAATTCTTTTTGTTTTGCAACTATACCAACAAATGTCATAAACAAAACTCCATTTCTATTGATATAGTATTTGTAATTATGGAAAATTTATACATGTATTCTGGGTTTGATTTGTTGTTTGAGTAGATACTGTCCTTGTGTCTTTTTCATATTCTAACATCATATGTGCAACACAAAATAGTAAGATAACTGTAATAATTGATATGCAATAAGTATATATTTTGTCTTTATTAAATACAAAGAACATGTAAAACCTCCTTAAGTCTGTTTATTTTTTTTGTTCTTGAAAATAGTTCAAAATTCCGTTATAAATTCCCCATGCTAATCTATCTTGATATATGTCTTGCAAAAGCTGTTCTTCCTCTTCTTGATTTGATAAAAATCCACATTCTACTATTGATAGTGGTATTTTTACATGTTCTACAATATATATGTCTTTTAGTTTCATAGCTACTCTTTTGTTTTCTTTTTGTATTGCTTTATTTAGACTATTTTGTAAATTATTTGCCAAGCTTTTACTTTTATCATTATTTTCCTGAAAGAAGCATTGCCAACCATTATATTGTGATTGTGGTATTTTATTTAAGTGTATAGAAACAAAGATATCTGCTGAGGAATTGTTACCAATTTCAACACGTTTTTTTATATCTGATATTTTCTTTTCTCTTATTGTTTTTGCATCTATCTCATATATTCCATTTTCATCAGACCTTGTTAAAATTACTGTGCAACCACTTTGTTCTAATATTTGTTGTACTTTTAATGCTATCTTTAAGTTTATCTGTGCTTCTGTTGTTCCATCTTTACTTTCAGCTCCTTCATCTGGAGTACCATGTCCGGCATCTATTATTACTACTTTGTTTGATACAGGAGTTGTAGCGGTATATTCTGTTTTTTCCATTTTTCTTTGTTCTGTTTGATAAGCAAATGTAAATATCCCTAGTAAAATTACAAGTATAATTATACTAATTCTTTTTCTGTTTATTACAATCATAATTTTGCACCTCTTTATACAAAATATTATTTTACCATATTTTTTATGCATAATTAAAAAAAAATTGCAAACTTTTACATTTGCAATCTTTTGCTCTTCTATTTTCTCCTATCTATTGAATAACTACTACCATTTACTGATTTTGCTGCATGTTTTACCTGTGCTCCTACCTCACCAATTTCTAGCATATTATAGAAACGATTTACATCTGCTACAACAACCCCTATTGATACTGAAGTAAGTGGAAATTGTTCAATTATTCCTCTTCTATTTGCTACTTCTATATAGCCTTTTTGCACATCTTCTGGTGTGAAGAATTCTAATACTTTTGCATCAAAGTGTGATATTATATCTTGACATAGTTTGTCACAATTTGTTGTTGGTACAATTGCTACAAAGTCATCTCCTCCTATATGTCCTACAAAGCTTCCTTCTTCTATCATATTATGAACACTTGCTAAAATAGTGTCTGCTGTAAATTTTATTATTTCGTCTCCTTTTAAGAATCCATAAACATCATTGTATGCTTTAAAGTTATCTAAGTCAACATATAGAACTGAAAATGCTTCTTTGTTTAATAGTCTTTTCTTAAGTTCTGCGTGGATTTGTACATTTCCTGGTAATCCTGTTAGTGGACTAATACGACGATTTATTGTTAGCAATCTTCCTATATTTTTTACTGTATAATATAGATAGTTTTCATTTACTGGTTTTTTTATGTAATATTCTATTGATTCTTGTAAAATTCGTATACGGTGTTCTGGATTATCATTTGAAGAAACAACTATTACTGGTGTAATTGTGTTATCTTCATCGTTTCTAATTCTTTTGCATAAATCGATAACATCAACATCAATTGCATCTTCATTTATAATTATCATTGCTGGTATATTTTTTAAAGCTATTTCTATCATATGAGATTTTACACTTATAAATTTATATTCTTTATCGCCTTTGAATAATTCTTGAAATACTAATATTGATGAGTCATCGTCATCAATAATATAAATCTCTTGTACCATATTCTATCTCCTATCTATTTATCGTCTAGTTTCTTTATTTTTTTACTATTTTTTACTATTTCAAGCCTTTTGCTTAAAATTTCTGTGATTTCTTTTGAATCAATAGTTGGGAATGCTTTCTTTAAACGATATACATTTTTATACATTTTTCGCAAGATACGTGTTTTTTTGATGTCCATCCTCCTTATTTCTTTTCTTGCTTTATCTGTACCCATTTCCTTTAATTCTTCTAATTTTGCCTTTATTTGTGTATTTAATTTTTCTATTTTTTCTAATGCTAAACGTAAGTTTTTAATTTTTGCAATTGTTGTAATTCCATCTGCTATTACAATTAAAAATGCGATATAAATAATTATATGTAAGTACATTGTGTCTATTGTTTGTAGTTCTTTTTGTATAAATGGATTTATGTATATTATAAATATAATTCCTAAGATACCCCAATAAATTGAATTACTTAAGCAAATTCTTCCTTGTATATTAAATTTGTGATCTGAATAGTCCCAATATTTCGTCTGGAATAATTTTTCAAGTAGTACCCCTACAATGTATTCCCAAGCTGTTAATACTATAAACCCCATTACAAATAGGAGAACAATATTATCTTTAAATCGTTCTAAAAATACATAGATAATAATTGCTCCTATTCCATAAATTGGGCAAAATGGTCCTCTTAAAAAGCCTGTATTGATTATTTTTTTTTCGCAAATACTTCTAAAAATTGATTCCATAATCCATCCTAGAAAAGAATAGATAACGAAATATGTTACTAACTCAAATATTTGGTATTTCACTTTGTAAACATAACCTTCCTTTCAGCCTTTTGATTGTCTGAATTTGTAACTTCAACTTTCATTTTATTTTCACTACCATTTTGTAGTGGAATTTCAAATTTAAATTCTTTTCCAGATATCTTTTGTCCATATTTCTTGCTTTCATCTTCATTTAAAGTAACTATAACTTCTTGTAATTCTATATCATCTGTAACTGTAACTACATATGCAGTTGCTTCTTGTATTACTGGATTATTTGCTTGAATATCTATTTTAGGTATAGATACTCCATTTGTTTCTTGTATTTTTGTTTCTGTATGGTTATTTATATCAACTACAACAATTGTTAATGTGTGTCTTCCACTTAAAGTTTCTATTTCTTCATTTATAGTATTTGCATCTATATCAATGGTTTTTTCTTCTCCATCATCCCAACGATATGTCATATATGCAATTTCTGTTTCTCCTTCATAACTAATTTTTATCTTTCCTGTTTCTGTTGCTTCTAGCATAATATTACTGTCTAATTCATATTTTTTTGTATATGTGCTTTCATTATTTTGTATATCTGTTGCTGTTATGTTTAAAACATTACTTCCTGATGGTATTTGTATCTTTTGTTCTAAATATGCACTACTATTTCCTGATAATGTTGTCTGTTTTCCATCATTCCATTGGTAAATAACCTTATTTATTCCTATATTACTTGTTACTGATAATAAAAGTGTTGTTTCATCTCCTGCTACTTCTTCTAAAGATATTATAGGATTTATCATTTCTATTTCTTCTCCGAGTTGTTCCGGATTGATATATAGCATATGAACCTGTTGCTATTATTGAAATGCCAAATAATAGTAAAATTATTGCAAAAATTCTTACAATTTTAGTTATATCTACTGCTTCAGATGTCCTTGGTGCTTTAGGTTGTTTTTCCTTTTTTGGTTTATTATTTGGTTTTTGTGAATTTGTCGCTAGTATCTGATTCATTATCAATCTCATTCCTTTCAAAAGTACAATTTTGCTGTTTTTGCTTTTACTTTTGTTTTCTCTTCTTACGAGAGATTATATCATAGCAAAATTTAATTGTAAACTGTTTTTTTATAAAAAATATACTATAATTTAGTATTTTTATTATTATTTTTTTTATGTATTTAAAATTTGATTAGACAAAAAAAGTTCCTATTTTAGCTAGGAACTTTTTTTATTTTATATTACATATTTTTTTATTAAAGCTACTCCACCAGCTATTGTAATTAGTATGCTTAGACTTAGAACAATATATACTTGTACTTTACCAGTTTTTATTGATAGCATAACTGGAGCATCATCTATATCATCCTCTTTTGGTTTTTTATTGTCTGGTGTTGAGTCAATATCTGGCACTCCTTGGTCATTATAGTCTTCTGAGATTTCTGCTGTATTTGTCTTTAATCCCATATTGTCTTCTTTATTTATCCAAGTCAATAATACTTCAATATCTGCACTCTCTCCTGGTTGTAATAATTTATCAGCTAATAATTTTGTTGATATTACATTATTTCCTTCGTCTGTCCATCCTGGATTATCTTGTGCTACAAATTTTAATCCTTCTGGTACATAGTCTGTTATTTCTTTTGCATATCCTGCAATATTTCCTTGATTTGTAATTCTAATTGAATATCTGAATTTTACAGTTACTTGGTTTAGTTTTTTACGGTTTAAATCAACTTTTACAATTGGTTCTGGGTCTTGTTCTGCATAGTGTCCTGTTTGTGTAACTGTTTGTTTTCCATTTTCAATTACAATTGCTTGTGTTACCCATTTTCTAAGTGCTAAGTCAAAGTAGTTTACTTTAACATATTCTTTATCTTGGTCGTCTTCTCCTTCATTCCAAATTCCAGTTTCTGAATCGTCATCATCTATTTCTTTTCCATTTTCGTCTGTATCTTTTGAAATTTGTGCACTATTTACAACAATTCTATTTGATGTTCCTGGTTCTATTACCTTAAATGCTACTTTTACATCTGCATAGTCAGGATTTGTATCTGTTATTCCTTTTTCTTCATCATATGCTGTTAATAATGCTGGATTTTCTGTATCGTCTTCTCCCATACGAGCTTTTCCTTGTTCCATTGATAGGTAATCTGTTACGATTACTTCTGCTTCACTGACATTTTCTGTTTTTACATATGTTTCATTGTCTTGTGTTATTGCATCTTCTGTTGCTGTTTCTCCGTCTCTTAATTTACGATACATTACCCATCTGCTTTCTATGTTTGTTTCATTTTCTGGTAAGAATTCTAATCCTTCTGGAATATCGTCTAAAATTTGTGATGCATAACCATCTCTAACACCTTCATTAAATACTCTAATTGTGTATTCAACTATATTTCCTGTTACAACTTCTACTGGTGCTTCTTCTTTTGGATGTTTATATTGTATTCTATTTTCTTCTTCATTCCATGATAACTGTGGTATACGTGAATCTACAGTTTTATCTTCAACTTTTGTAATGAATTTTCTTAATGCTAAGTCAAATGGTTTAACTAATACTTTTTCAAAGTCGTCGTCATCTTGTTGTCCTGGTACATATGGTTCATCAGATTCTTCGTCTTTGTATCCTGGTTTGTCTTCTGGTTCTACTAAATTATCTGGTGTAGAATCTCTATCATCTACGTCATTTCCATCATAATCTTTATCTTCTGCTATTTCTGCAATATTTGTTTGATTTACATTATTTCTTACAGTATTATTCAATCTACACATGATTGGAACTTCTGCATAGTCTAGTTCAAGTTTTCCTCTAACTTCAGCTGGAGCATTTATAAGTTCATTTTTTAAATATTCTGTTGATACTGTTCTTGTTTCTGCATCATAGCTCCATCCATATTGTTTGTTAAATTCACCATCTATATAGTCTAATCCTTCTGGTAAATAGTCTGTAATTTTTGTTGCATACCCTGCAAAGTCCCCTTCATTATATGCTCTTAACATATATACAATATAGGCATTCTTGTTTACTACAAGAGGTTCTTTTGAATGTTCATATGTTGCTGTTGTAATAGTCTCTCCATCGTCTCCCTCTGTATTTAATAATGATGCATCTACTTTTGGTTCTCTTGCATATTTACTTGAATCTTCTTTATCCATCAATTTTTCATTTTCTTCAATTGTTTCATCTGGACTTACTGCTGTAATGAATTTTCTTAATGCTAAGTCAAATTCTTGTAATTCTAATATATCATAATCTTCTTCGTCTTGATAATTATGTGATGGTTCTCTTCCTGGCCAACTATCTGGTTGAGAATCTCTATCGTCAATTTCGTCTCCGTTTTCATCTGTGTCACCTGTTATTGCTGCTTCATTTCTAATTTTTGTTCCTCTTTTATTTTCTGAAATTACTCTCATATAGATAAATAGATCTCTATAATCTGGGTTTTTATCAGTTTCTGTATCTATAAAGTCTTTATTTTTATCAAATGGTTTTAATAAGTTTGATTTGTCTTGTACTAAATCTGCTCCTTTGCCTTTTGCTAAATAATCTGATACTGCAACTGGTATTTTTGTTGAACTTCCTTCTTTTGGCCATTCTGATTTTTCCCAAACTAATTGGTTATATTTCAAAGCTTCCTTTTCCAAATCTGATAATGTTGTATCTTGGTCAATTTCATCGTCACTTTGTAATGAATATATGAACTCTAATCCATCTGGTATATCGTCTGTAACTTCAGAAGCATATCCTGCAGTATCTCCTTCATTATATACACGAATACGATATTTAACTATATCACCTTTTTTAACTTTAACTGGAGTCGCATTTTTATCATATTCCATATCTGTATCTGTTAATGTTCCAGCTTTCAGTTTATCTACATTTTCATTTGTAATTCTTTCATCTACTGATTTTCCATTTACTTCACAAATTGCTTTTGTCAATGCTAAGTCAAAATCATTTGGTAATAATTGTAATTTTTCAAAATCATCATCATCTTCTTGACCTTTGAAGAAATAGCTTGAATCTCCTAATTCTTTCTCATTATTATTAGCACCTTTGTTTCTATCATTTCCATGATATGTTGGTAAATCTTCTTGGCCTTTATTTGGTGAGCGTCCAGCTGTTGGTAATGAGTCTCTTTCATCACCTTCTTGATTTATATTCAATTCTGTTTCTGTATTTTTTTCTTGTGAAATCCATGCAATATTTGTTAAAACAGATTTATCTTTACCACTAGTTGATTTTTCTTCTACTTCACAAACAAATGTAATTGTTTCTGAATCTAAGTCTGAACCGCCTGCATAAGGTTCTAATGGGTTTTCCTCATCTTTTCTTGTGAATGTAATTTTGTTACTATCTGGTTCATAGCTTGCAGTATATTTTGAATTAGAATCAATACTGCTATATTTCAATCCTGTTGGTAATTGGTCTATAATTTCTTTTGCAATTCCAGCTGCTTCACCTTCGTTATATATTGTGATATTATATGTAACTTTACTTCCTTGTTTCACTGTTACAGGGTCTTTTCTATGAGCATATTTTGCTGTTCCTGAGTTATTTATTTCTGTTGCAGTTATAGATGGCGCTCTTGTTCCAGTCATTTGAGAAACATCTACGTTGTCTACTTTCGTAATATATTTTCTTAATGCTAAATCGAATTCACGTACTTTTTCAACAACAATTAATGGTTGTGTTGAACCAGCACCTCTTCCTATATCCAAATTTGTAAATAGTGTGATTTTATTTTTTGCTTTTCTTCCATCATTTTTATAGCTTTGAGCATTTGTTTTTGCTGTATCAATTAGGTATTCATATAGTGAATCTACCTGTTCTGGAACATCAGTTGTATCTCCTCCAAGTTGACTACATAAATCACCGTCTGTCAAAGCTTTCCATGTTTGACCATCTAATGTATAATAAAACCAGTTGCCTGAATATTTACCATATTTATTATATTTATCTTCATAACTGCCATCATCACGATTACTAAAATACCAAAAAGCTGCTTGTTGAATTGCATCTATCATATCATCTGATAGATAGTTTTCTTGAGGGTCTATTCCTGCTGCTTGTAATAGTTTTTGTTTATCAGTTTCTGCAGATTTATTAGTAGTTTTCATTCCTTCTGGCGTAATAGCTCCTTTTACATAGATTAAATCTGCTAGAGCCATAATTTGATAGTATGTATCGTCATCATCTACCAAGCTTTTCAAGTGTTCGTCTTCACTTTTTGCTTGCATTGCTGTTCTATCTTCTACAAAATCAAATGATTTGTTGTATAGGTTGGGTTCATTTTCAGTTGAAAAGCCTATACCATCTTTAACACAATAAAAATTAATTGTATCATCAAAATCACTATCCCTACTACTACTATCATGTTTTACAAATTTCCAAATATTTGCATGATTTGGATAATCTGGGTCGCCAATTGAAAAACCTATTTTTGATACTAGTTGTGAATTTTGTCTTAATTCTCTTCTGCTCAAGTATATTGATATGTCTTTTTCTTGGGCCTTTACAAAGTTAGGCACAATTAGCATTGCAACTACTAACATTATTTCTACTAAAATACTGGCTTTTAATTTTTTGTTTTTCATCGCTATCTCTCCTTACTTATAACCTAATTATATTAAATAACTTTTTTACATTGAAGTCAATACCTATTTTTTCCATTTTTTCATATATTTCAGTATGTTTTTATCTTATGTCTAGGGCAATAGGTATTTGCAGTTTTTTTATTTATATTAAATTCTCTTTACAATTATATAACATTTTTGTAACAAAATCAAGATTTTATGTGAATATTGTCGAAATTTTTTTGATTTTTAAAGTGTTTTTAGCTTTTATATATCATATTCTAAAAAAACTTTAATAGAATGAACAGAGGTATTTTGTATGAAGAAAAAAATTTTTTTAAGAATAATTTGTATGTGTATTATCATTTCATATATTTTTATTCCATGCGTTTATGCAGATGATATTGACGTTTCAGAAGAATTCTCCTTTGATAGCTTACAAGTTTCAAGAACATTAACTTCTAATCTATCAATCAATTCCCGTGCTTATGTAGTAATAGATAGAAATACTAATTCTATTTTATTAGAAAAGAATTCCATGCAAAAAAGGAAAATGGCATCTACCACTAAAATTATGACAGCAATTGTAGTTATAGAGCACCGAGGTTTATCTGAAACTACTACTATTTCCAAAAAATCTGCTAATACTGGTGGTTCCAGATTAGGTTTAAAAACAGGTGATAAAGTTTCTGTTAAAGATTTACTATATGGTCTTATGCTTAAATCTGGAAATGACGCAGCTGTTGCACTTGCTGAATATGTTGGTGGTAGTATTGAAGGCTTTGCCAATTTAATGAATAATAAAGCTAATGAGTTAGGCTTAAAAAATACTCATTTTGTAACTCCACATGGTTTAGACAATGATAACCATTATACTACTGCATATGAACTTGCATTACTTTCTAATTATGCTATGAGAAATAAAACCTTTGCAAGTATTGTTGGAACAAAGTCTTGCACTATTTCAATAAATGGTTATTCAAAAACAATTCATAATACAAATGAATTGCTTGGGAATTTATCTGGTGTTTATGGTATAAAAACTGGTTTTACAAATGGTGCTAATAGGTGTCTAGTTTCAGCTTGTAAAAGAGGAAATCTTGATTTAATATGTGTTGTCTTAGGTGCTGATACTAAAAAATTTAGAACTACAGACAGTATAAAACTTCTTGAATATTCTTTTGAAAATTTTAAACTAATTGATATTGATAAACTTGCAAAAGATAAATTTATAAATTGGAAAGAAGAATATGAGAAAAATTCATTTATTGATAAAGGTCTTTCTAATACCATTTCTATTGATATGAAAAATTTTGAACATTCAATAATTCCTATACATAAAGAAAATGTTCCTTCTCTTTGTGTTGAAATTGAATGTGATAAAAACTTTATTGCACCTATTCAGTTAAATCAAGTAATTGGAAATATTCGTATAAAATGTGATAATCAAATAGTTGCAAGTTCTAACATTTTTGTAACTAAGGAAATTCCTAAAAAAAATATTTGTAATTATCTACATGAATTTTTAAGTAATTATATTAGTTATTTTAAAAATTTTGCATAATCATAACCACCCGTAAAACGGGTGGTTTGCTCTTAGCCTAGAAGGCTTTTGTACTGGCACTTCTGGGCTTAAGCCCTCTTGAATGGTTT
>CANQOU010000006.1 GCA_947625565.1 uncultured Clostridia bacterium | reverse complement strand
GGTGATTGCTAGGAACAAAAGGAGCGTGAAAATATGGTTTTTAGCGATCAGAGTACAATAAATAAAATTTTTAAAGTAGGAATATATATACGTTTATCTCGTGAAGATGGAGACAAGTTAGAAAGTGACAGTATTTCAAATCAAAGAGATATTCTGCAAAGATATATAAAAGAAAATCAACTTGTTTTAATAGATGAATACAAAGATGATGGAATATCTGGAACAACTTTTGATAGACCAGATTTTAACAGAATGATACAAGATATAGAAAATAAAAAAATCAATATGGTAATTACCAAAGACCTATCAAGACTTGGAAGAGACTATATAAAAACAGGTTATTACATAGAAAATTATTTTCCGGAAAAAAGTGTTAGATATGTTTCAATATTAGACGGAATAGATACATTTTTAGATAGTACCAATAATGATGTGACACCTTTTAAAGCTATTATAAATGATATGTATGCAAAAGATATTTCTAAAAAGATAAAGGGAGTTTTAAGAGAAAAAGAACTTAAAGGAGAATATTTAGGAAGTATTGCTCCATATGGATATAAAAAAAGTACTACTCAAAAAAATACATTAGAAATAGATAAAAATGTATCTTATGTAGTAGAAAAAATATTTGAACTGTATTTACAAGGAAATGGATTTCAGAAAATATCAAACATTTTAGATAAGGAAGGAATTGATCCTCCAAGCAAATACTTTAATTTAAAAAATCAAAGTGCCACATGGAGGCCTAAAACAATAAGAGCAATGCTTGTAAATGAAGTATATATTGGAAATACTGTACAAAATAAATGTGTTTCAGTTTCATATAAAGTAAAAAAGCGAAAACCTAAAAATGAAAGTGAATATATAAGAGTAGAAAATACACATGAAGCAATTATTGCAAAAGATGATTTTATAAAAGTTCAGGAAATCTTAAAAAATAAAAAAAGCCTATCAACACCAAAACATAATGAATTATTAAAAGGACTAATCTTTTGCCATAATTGTGGAAGACAACTTAGAATATGTTATCGAGGAAAAAACAAAAAAATAGGTTATATAGATTGTGGCTTAGCACGAGGAAAAGACAAAAAATGCAGAACATGTAACTATAATTACAATAAATTTGAAAATAAAGTGCTTGATAATGTAAGAGATATAGTTAATACCTTTTGCGATAAAAATGCTTTAAAATTGATATATGAAAAAAATAAAGATAGTTATAATCAGCTTATAAAAAAAGAAGAACAAAAAATATTAACTATAAAAAATCAAATAGAGGATATATCAAAAAAACTGGATAAAATGTATATGGATAACTTAAATGGAATTATAACAGATAGTGACTATTTTAGATATTCAAAAGATTTTATAGAACAGCGAGAAAAACTTGAAAATAACTGCAAAGACATACAAGATAAAATAAAGATATTACAAAATAAGATTAAAATTAATCAAGATAAAGAAAAAACTAGTCAAGTAATTGAAGAATTTTTAAAGTTCGAAAATCCAAATAAAAAAGTATTATTTGAATTAATAGATAAAATAGAATTAGATGAGTTTAAAAACATATACATATACTTTAATTTTTCAGAATTAAATATTGTGAAAGAAGGGGTGAATAATATAAATTTTATAGAAAGTGCATAATTGGTAAATTTAGTAACACCTCACATTTAGCATGGGTGTATGACATTTATTGCAAAACAGGAATAAAAGTATCTTTCCCAATTATTGCAGATAGAAATGGACAAATAGCAAGAAAATATGGAATGATTTCAAATGATGTTAGTAATACAGAAACAGTAAGAAATGTATTTGTAATAGATGATAAAGGAATTATTAGAACAATTTTAATTTATCCTTTAAATATAGGAAGATTTATCCCAGAAATTATTAGAATTGTTCAAGCCTTACAAATGGCAGATTGCGCAAATGGCTCAACTGCTGCTAATTGGATGCCAAATCAACCAATAATTGTACCAGCACCACAAACATTTGAAGCATTACAAGTAAGAAATGAAGAAATAGAAAAGAATCAAAATGGAATTACTTGGTATTTAAGTTTTAAGGAGCCACCTGAAAAGTGCATAAAAGAAAATGAAAATAAAAAATTAGAATAGAAAAATAGAATTGCTACTTTTTATATTATTGTGGCAATTCTATTTTTAGTTTTCAAAGATTTTATTTTTATTAAGAAAAATATAAAAATGTAATAATTAATTATGATTTAATTAGTTATTACATTTTTTTTCATATTTTTCCATAACAATAGTTGGAAAAATAATTTTATGAAAATTCGACATAATAATACTATAAAGACAAAAAAAGGAGGAATTAAATATATGAAGAAAACAATCATATGTATTACAATTTTAGCAATATTGCTAATGACTATTTTTACTGGAACTGTTTATGCCGATACATTAGATGATTTTTCAGTATCAGTAGACAAAAAGCTTATACACCCAAATGACGAGGTAGTTCTTACAGTAACTTTTGGAAAACCTTTAGGGACATTTACAATAAAAGTAGACTTTGATGACGATATATTTGATTATGTTTCAACTGAAAATGGAACAGGAAATGCTGAAGGTGATAAAGTAACAGTAGAATATAACGAGTCAACAACAACGAAGGATGATACAAAAATCACTTTTAAAGCTAAGGAAGGACTAAAAACATCAAATCCTACAGACTTCACTGTAACAGGTTCAAATTTAAAATCAGAAAATGGAACAACAACTTATGATGATATTTCATCAGGAAAAGTAGAAACAGTAACAGTAGAACCGATATATGAGGATTATACTTTAGCATTAGAAGCTAAAGGAGATATTATAGCACGAAATCAAACAGATTTTGTACTAACATATTCTTCAGCAATGGGACGTCCTTATGCAAAAGCAAGACTAGAAGGTAGTGTAAAAAGTGCACCAGAAAATGGAACGGTTAGATTAGAAGGATTTAGTACACAAGATAACGCACAATATGACATTATAGATGATGGATGGGGAAATGCTCAAGGATACGAAATAGGTGGAGAAGATATATCACAAGAACTAAACTTAAAAGGAATATTTAGTGAGCCAGGAGACTATATTGTAACTTTAAAACTAATAGATAGAGGAAAATCAGATGAAACAATAGTAGAACAAGATTTTAATTTCACAGTTAAACCAATAGGAGAAACACAAGAAGAATTACCAGAAGAATTACCTAAAACAGGTAAGAACGGTCTTATCCCTACAATAGCAATATTTTTAGTATCATTAGTAAGCTTTGCATATATAGTAAGAAAAGAAAAAAATATATAAGTATAAACTAAAAAGAGGCATGATTTAAAAAATGTCTCTTTGTACATAAGGAGTAAAAAAATGAAACGAAAAAACTTGTTAATATTTTTTTGTGTATCTATATTTTGCATATTGCTAATTATAACTATATGGCTAGGAATGGAAATATATCAAGAAAACCAAATAACAAATCAAAAAATAGAAAATCCATATATATCAGAAAAAACAAAAGTAAAACAAGAAAATATAATCGAGGAAAACACATTTGAAGAAGAAACTACTAATAATATAAGTCAAGAAAATGAAACTAAAGAACCAATAAGTCAAGAAACAAAAAAAGAGAATAAAGAAACAGTAATGCCAAAACAATATAAAGGATATGAAGTAGAAGCAAAACTTGAAATACCAACTATAAAATTAGAAACATATGTAATAAAACCATATTCAAAACAGGCGCTGAATGTATCAGTTACAAAATTTTGGGGAGCAGATGCAAACCAAATTGGAAACTTCTGTATAGCAGGACATAATTTTCAAAATAATATAATGTTCCGTAATTTAAAAAAATTAAAAATTGGAAATAAGATATATATAACAGATAGACAAAATCAAAAACTAGAATATACAATTTATAATATTTATACAGTATTGCCTAAGGATGTGACTTGCCTATCACAAAATACTAGTGGAAAAAAAGAAATTACTTTAATTACTTGCACATTAGATTCGCAAAAAAGAATTATTGTAAAGGCAAGTGTATAGAATGTAAAAAATCACACATAATAAAATTATAGGAGGGATATAAAATGGAAGGAAATCAAAAAATACATTGTACAGTAGAATCTTGCAAATTCAATAATGGACAACAAAATATGTGTACACTAAAGGCAATAAAAGTAGCACCAATGGAAGATTGTGATACACAAACACCAGATGAATCAATGTGTTCAAGTTATGAATATCAAAATGACTAGTTAAAAGACTGTTTAACAACAGTCTTTTAAAAAATAAAAAAATACTACCATTTTTTTAAAAGTTATGATAGAATAACTTAAGGAGAGTGATAAATATGTTAGTAACAACAAAAGAAATGTTTGAAAAATCAATGAAAGAAGGATTTGCAATAGGAGCTTTTAATATTAACAACTTAGAAATTATGCAAGGAATTGTAGATGCAGCTGCTGAATGTAAATCACCAGTAATTTTACAGGCTTCATCAAGTGCTATAAAATATGCAAGAGTAAATTATTTAATGAAGATGATAGAAGCAGCAACTGAGCAATATCCAGAAATACCAATAGTCATGCATTTAGACCATGGACCAGATTTTGAAACTGCAAAAATGTGTATTGATAATGGATTTACTTCTGTAATGATAGATGGATCAAAATATGATTTTGAAGAAAATGTAAGATTAACAAAACAAGTTGTAGATTATGCACATAGCAAAGGAGTAGTTGTAGAAGCAGAACTTGGAAAATTAGCTGGAATTGAAGATGATGTTAATGTTGAGGCATCTGATGCAATGTATACAGACCCAGCACAAGCAGAAGAATTTGTTAAAAGAACAGGATGTGACTCTTTAGCAATTGCAATAGGAACAAGCCATGGAGCATATAAATTTAAAGGAGAAGCAAAACTTAGATTTGACATTTTAAAACAAATAAAAGAACGTATTCCAAATACACCAATTGTATTACATGGAGCATCAACTGTTATTCCAGAATTGGTTCAAATGTGTAATAAATATGGAGGAGATATTCCAGGAGCAAAAGGTGTACCAGATGAAATCTTACATGAAGCAAGTGTATCTGGAGTATCAAAAATCAATGTTGATACAGATTTAAGATTAGCAATGACAGCAGCAATTCGTAAAACTTTTGTAGAAGAACCTAATGCATTTGACCCTAGAAAATACTTAGGAAATGCAAGAGAACTAATAAAAGAAACTGTAAAACATAAAATGACAGATGTATTTAATTCATGCAATAAAGCATAAAAGAAAACAAATTTATTTAAAAATCTTATAAGATTAGTGATTTTTATCAAAGAGCTGACGGGCAATTTGCCTTTCAGCATCTTTTTTTGCCAATTCTTGACGTTTGTCATATAATTTTTTACCCTTTCCGATTCCTAATTCCATTTTTACAAGATTTCCTTTAAAATATAAAGAAATAGGAACTAAACTGTATCCTTTTTGTTTTGTTAAACCAATTAACTTTGCAATTTCACGTTTGTTCAAAAGTAATTTTCTATCACGAAGAGGATTTTTATTAAAAATATTTCCATTTTCATAAGGACTAATATGCATACCAATTACAAATATTTCGCCATCTTTTATCATAGCATAGGTATCTTTTAAATTTACAGTTCCTTGTCTAATTGACTTTATTTCAGTACCACTTAACACAATTCCAGTTTCTAACTTTTCTTCAATATTATAATTATGATATGCAGTTGGATTTTTACAAATTAATTTAATATTCACAAAAAATTATCTCCTTTAATTTTTTTAAAGTATATCATGAATTCAGAATTAGTGCAATAAAAAATATACAGAAGTTACAAAAACAACTTCTGTATAAATTATTATTCTCTATTGTCATTTGAATTGTTTACTTGTGTTCCATAGTACCAAACTAATGCCACTATAGCAATTCCAGCAATGCCAATAATTAACCAAGTCCAAGCAGTAGAATTCATACCCATAAATGTTGCACCTTGCTCAGCACCTGTTCTTGTAGCTGTATATGAACCTGTATTACCATTTGTTGTAGCACCAGTAGCGCCATTTGTATTATCAGTTGAACCATTGTTGTTATCTGTACTTCTGTTTGAATCAGAATTTGCATTTGTTCCACCAGCTGTAGCATTTGATGCACCATTTTCCATATCACCTGTTGCATCTTTTGAAACATTTGCAATATCTCTTGCACCATCTTCAATTGCGTTTTCAGCACCACCAACAACATTTCTTACACCATTTGCAGCATCTTGTAACATACCACCATTATTATTATCTGTAGCTAAAACAACAGAAAAAGAAAAAATTGTGATAGTAAGAATAGTAATTATAGCAAATAATTTTCTGTACATAAAATTATCCTCCTTTTTTGAATGTATATTATTAGTATTGAAAAATAGAAAAAAAATATACATGCAAAAAAATAAAGATAATACAATAAAAAGAAAAAAGTCCAAAAAATGGAAATTTTTTGGACTAATAAATTATTTTTTTAATTTAATTATAATTGCAATTGAAAGTAGAACTAATAACACACCAACAACAATAAGTAAAATATTTAATATATTTGATAAACCTAAACCTTCTTCTGGAGTATAAGCTGAAACTGTGGTAGAACTATCAGAAGAAACACCAGTATAGTTATCATATGAAGTAGCATTTGTTGTTTCATTACCTGAAGATGTATTTCTTCTTGAACTATTGTTTGTAGTAGCATTAGTAGAATTATCAGCACTAACATTAGAATTTGTATTTGCAGAATTTTCATTTTCAGAAGTTGTTACATCATTTTCTTCATCTGATAGAGCTGTATTAGAAAATATATCATCAGCAGTGTCCATATCATTTGTTACAGCAAAAACAGATGTTAATATTGATAAGACCATTAGAAAAATAGCAAATATTGCTAACATTTTTACACTTTTATTTAACATTATAATAACCTCCTAAAATTTTTATCATTCGATTTTTTATTATCATATCACAAATGGCAAAAATTTGTCTAGTCTTTTTTTAGATTTTTTAAATATTGCATTGAGCAAAATAAAATTTTGTTGAATTTTATAAAAAACAAAAAAATAAAAAATGTCAAACAATTGACAATAGTGTTGATTTGTAGTATAATAAAAAAGTCAGTTAAATAAACAAAAAAGGACAGATAAAAAATGAAAAATGTTAAAACCGTTGGGGCTGTAACACACACACACACACACACACAGATAACTATATTAAAAAATTAAAATAAAGAAAACCAAGTAAGATATGTTAAAAAACAACATGTCTTGTTTGGTTTCTTTTTGTTATACAAAAAGAAAGGGGATTACAATGATTTTTTCTACATATAAATTTATTTTAGTATTTTTGCCTATTGTGTTTATAGGATATCATACATTAAATAAATTTAAATTATTTACAATATCAAAAATTTGGTTGATTGTTGCATCATTAGTTTTTTATTACATAGGAAGTCCAGACTTTTTCTGGTTTTTCTTAGCAAGTGTAATAGGAAATTACATTATAGGAAGTTCAATATGTAAGCTTCCTCAAGAAGATAAATTACAACGCAAAATACTATTTGCAATTGGTTTAATCGGAAATATAGCACTCCTAGGATATTATAAATATGCTAATTTCTTTGTGGACAATTATAATTATTTTGCACAAGACGATATTATAATGGCAAGAATTATATTGCCAATAGGAATTTCATTTTTTACATTCCAACTTATAGCATATATAGTAGACTCATATAGGGGAGAAACTTCAGAATATGATATATTAGACTATTTATTATTTATAACATTCTTCCCACAACTAATAGTAGGACCAATAGTGCATCATAAAGAAATGGTATCACAATTTGAAAAGAAAGAAAATCAAATACTTAATTGGGATAATGTAGCAAGAGGATTATTTTTATTTTCTCTAGGTGTCGCTAAAAAAATATTATTAGCAGATCCACTAACAAGTGATGCACAAGCATTTTTTGGGAATATAACTTCTGGATTAGAAATGTTACCAACATGGTTTCATTCAATAGAATATACTATTTCATATTACTTTGACTTATCAGGATATGCAGATATGGCAATAGGTTTAGGACTAATGTTTAATATAATTATTCCACATAACTTTAATTCACCATATAAAGCAAGAAACTTTCAAGATTATTGGAAAAGATGGCATATGACACTATCTAGATTTTTAAACAATTATATTTTTAGAAGTGTATATAGAAAAGGTTCAAAATGGAGAAATTACTATATTGCAGTTATGGCAACATTCCTAGTATCAGGAATTTGGCATGGAGCAGGATGGACATTTGTAGTATGGGGAATAGTAAATGGAATACTTGTATGTATTGCTGCGTGGATGAACAAGCATGAAAAGAAATTCCCATTTTTACTTGCATTTTCACTAACAGCATTAGGAATAGTTCTAACAAGAGTATTATTTGTTTCTAACACATTTACAGATGCATTTAATGTATATAAAGGAATGATAAATTTCCAATCTTTAGGAACAAACATTTCTGCAATTTGCTCAACGATATTTAGCTTTATTTGGAAAAATAAAATATGCGGAATATATTTAGTAATAGGAATTGGAATTTGTTGGTTTGCACCAAATTCTAGTGAAATCATGGAAAGATTCAAATTATCCAAAAAAACTGTTGCTATAGCTGCAATTTTAATGTTTCTAAGTTTAATAAATATGGATAAAATTATACAATTTTTATATTTTCAATTTTAAAAAGAGACCAACTATAAAAAGTTAAAAATTTTTTTAAAATAAAAAACATAACAGATGAGGGATTTTTAAATATAAGAGCTACTGAAGATGAATTAAAATCATAATATTAAAGAAACATTTCTTAGGTTCTTAACTTAAATAAGGAGTATTGTTCATTAATACATTAATATAAATTTATATTTAATTAAATTCTGCAATAAAAACAGAGTTAATAGTATTATTAAATTTACAAATTTCAGCATTGTTATGTAACCCAATAGCTCGAATTGAATTGTTAACATTAATAGTATAGAAATTGTAATCATAAAGAAAATAAAGTTAAAAGACGATAATGACAAATGGCTTCAATACCAATTATAATATAGATAAATTCAGAATATCTCTTAATTAGTTTAAGAAGAGATTTATTATCTGTCTAATAGTATCAGAAAAAAGTACTTTTAAAATAGCCATATCAATACCTAAATAAAACATAATAAAACAGCCTAAAAATAAATTTCAGGTAAAGCAAAATCTTTATTCTTCGATTGACACGACATTATTATATATATGGATAAAATCCAAAAAAAGAACTTAAGATCCAACTCATTCATATATAGCTAATAAGAACTAATAAGAAATATGCAATATTTTTTCAAACACAAAGATAAATTTCAAAGAGTATTGAGCAACATTCTATCTAAGCTATTATAAGTAAAATATTCTTATAGTGGTAATAGGTTTATAGGTAAAACCTTTTTTAAAAACCTAAATATATTATATAAGGAGTATGAGAAAATAAATGAGTAGCAAAAAATGGATAATGATATTTTTTAGCATTTTATTAATATTAGCATTAATTACTGCGATAATAATATATACAGTAGATCCTTATTTTCATTATCGTGAACCCAAAAGTTTCTTTGGATATAATCTAGAAAATGAAAGATATATAAACAATGGCATTTTAAAAAATTTTGATTATGATGCTATTATAACAGGAACATCACTAGATGAAAATTTTAAAACATCAGAATTTGATAGTTTATTTAATTATAAATCAATAAAAGTACCACTATCTGGAGCTGAATATAAAGAACTAGCAGATCAGATGAAAATAGCAATAAAAAGTAACGCTAATTTAAAATGTATTTTATATGGAATAAAAAGTGAAGACTTATTAAATGATAAGGACCGAGATGATTATGGTGAATATCCAACATATTTATATGACGATAATATTTTTAACGACTATAGATATATACTTAGTGGACAAGCTCTAATTAAAGTTTTTAAAGATTTTTCTCTTAGTTTAATAGGTAAAAACAAATCTAGTTTTGATGAATATGTAAATTGGAATGACGAATATGTTTTTTCAAAAGAAAAGGTTTTATCAAATTATAAAAGAATAACTGATAAAAAAGAATCTACAAATTTAACTGAAGAAGAAAAAAATACAATTATTGGAAACATAAACCAAAATTTAATAGATATAATAAAAGAAAATAAAAACATAACTTTTTTATTATTTATAGCACCTAATAGTATTTTAGGCTGGGACAAAATATCTCAAAATGGACAAATATTAAAATATTTGCAAGCAGAAGAAATTCTGGTTAAATCATTGATAGAGTTTAATAATGTTAAATTTTACTCATTCAATAATAATTATGATTTAGTATGCAATTTAGACAATTATAAAGATTTTGAGCATTATTCAGAAGATATAAATTCACAAATTTTGCATTGGATAAAAGAAGACAAATATTTATTAACAAAAGAAAATGTAGAAGAGTACTTGAAAAAAGAAAAAGAATTTTATATAAATTATGACTATAATTCAATATTTGAAAATTTACCAAAATAAAAAATATATTAATTTAAAGAAAAGAAAAATTGAGTAAATTTATTTGACTTTTAAAAGGTATGGCTATAAAGTAAGTATATCTTTTGTATATTACTAACATACAAAAGATCAAGTGATTCATATTATGATGTTTCCTGACTTAAGATTTTCGTATTGCAAAATTAATGCGTGAAAACATTAAATCTAGTTGAAAAAGTTTATTTAGAAATTTACAATTTAATGTAACATAGTTATGAATATTTTCTACATGAGCTTTTGACTTGAAATTTGTAAAAATATATTTATCGAATTTAGCTTTCTTCTAAAAAAGATTTAGTCAGACTAAGAATTATTATTAAAAAAAAGAGAGTAAGATAAAAAATATATCTGTAATATTTCTGTAACATTATCGTAACCAAAATTTAAACTAAAAACTATTGTCGAATTTTAATATTAATGCTAAAATAATAATGAAAAATGATTAGTTATGATTATGAAAGGAAGTAAAATAATAATGAGTAAAAAGATTATGATAATAGGTGTTTTATTTATAATAATATTAAATTTATTTACTCTTTCTTCTCCAGCATTGGCAGAAACAAAAAGTATAGAAATAAATTTAACTGGAAATGTAACAGCTAAACAAGATACAAAAACACTAGAACTAACATTGTCATTAGGTAATTTTATAGGAGTAGAAGAAAATATTGTACTTGGATATGAAGCAACAGTAGAATACGATAAAAATATGTTTCAAAGTGTAAAAATAGAAGGACTAAATGGATGGTCTGCAAGTTATGAAAGTACAACAAATGCATTAGTAGGAGAACTATCAACAGCAACTGCAAAAGCTAATACAAGTATTGCTAAAATAACATTAACATTAAAAGATGGAGTAGAACCAGGAACTTCAGGAACATTTAAATTAAATAATTTACAATTAACAGATGATGAAAATGTAGATATTACAGTAAATAAATCGATAACTATTACAATGGAAAAAATAGAAGAACCAACACCAGAATCTGACCCGGATCCAGAACCTACACCAGAGCCTAAAGCGGAACCAAAAAAAGAAAATGAGCAACAAATTATAAAAACAAATACACAAAAAGCAACAAGCAATACACAAAAAGTTTCAGCGTTACCACATGCTGGAATACAAAATTATATTGTTATTACATTGTTAATTGTATTTATAACCGGAGTATTAGCACTAATCCGATATAAAACAATTAAAATTAAATAAAAAAATTAAAAAAAACTATTGCATAATTAAAATAAAAGTGGTATAATGCAAATAGTTTAATCAAAAGGAGGAGTTTTAAAATGAAAAAACTAATTTCAATTACAATTTTATTTGTAATGCTAGTAGCTTTAGCTACAACAATGGTAAGTGCTGTAACAACTGCAACATTAGCAGATGAACTTTATGCTATAGGAGAAAAATATGGAGTATCAAAAGCTATCATTGAAAGAACAATTAAAGAAGTAGGTGTAGCTGATGATGCAACAGCTGAAACAATTTTAGCAAAAGCTAAAGAAGCAGCAGCAATCATGGAAGCAGCTGGAGTTACAGATCCAACAGAATTAGAAGCTGGTCAAAAAAGTCAATTAGCAAGTATTGCAAATGAAGTTGCAACATTAGTTGGTGCTGACGTTTCTTTCAAAGATGGAAAAATATATCTATCTAAAGATGGAAAACTATTATCATCTTTAACATTCGAAAACGGAAAATTAGTTTATACAGGTAATGATATAAGCACAGTTTTAGTTGTTTCTTCAGTAGCAGTTTTAGCCCTAGCTACAGTTTTCGTAGCAAGAAGAAAAATAGCTAATGCATAAAAAAATTATTGTTAAAACATTCAAGGCAACTATTATTAGTATAATAGTTGCCTTATGCTTTACTGCGACTATTGTATTATCAATTTATTTATTTTATGGGGCTAAAATAAACGAAACGATAGCAGTAGTTAGTAAATATGCGATAGAAAAAGAAAAAAAACAATTACCACCAACAACAATAACTGAGGATAATGTGATTGAAAATTATCCAGAATATGGAACACAATATGCAACAATAGAAATTCCTCGAATTGATATAAATCTACCTCTATATTATGGAGACGACTTAAAACTATTAAAAACTGGAATCGGTCAATCGCCTTTGGGGTATTTTCCTGGAGAAGGTGGTTCTATAGTTCTTATGGGACATAATTTCGTAAATATGTTTCGTAGATTCTCAGAATTACAAAAAGGTGACAAAATTACAATAAAAGCTACATATGGAGAATACACATATAATATTTATGATATGCAAATAATTAAAGAAACTGAGACAGATAAAATACCAATTCAAGACGAAAAAGAAATTTTAATGGTGTATACTTGCTATCCATTTAATAACATAGGATATGCAACTCACAGATATGTAGTATATGCAGAATTAGAAAAATAGAGGAGAGGAAAAATATGAAACAATTTATAAGATATGTATTATCAGCTTTATTAACATTATCTTTAATTATACTGATTCTTGTATCTATTATTTCTTCTACTATACTAAATGAAAAATATGTTTTAAATAAATTAGAAGAAACAAATTATTACTCAAACATTTATGAAACTGTAAAATCTAATTTTGAAAACTATATATATCAATCAGGATTAGATGCGAAAGTATTGGACGATATTGTATCACAAGAAAAAGTAAAAGAAGATACAAAATCAATTATTAGCCATATATATAATGGATTAGAAGAACAAATTGATGCTGAAACAATAAAACAGAATTTAAATGCAAATATAGAAAACTCTTTAAAGAATATAAAATTAAGCTCAACACAAAAAAACGCAATAGAAACCTTTGTTAATACGGTAACAGATGAGTATACAGACACTATATTACATTTTGGATTTGAAAAAGATATATATACTGTATATCATAAAACTTCAAAATATGTAGAGCTTGCAAAAAAGATAATGTTAGTGTCAATTGCAGTATGCTTAATTTTATTAGTTTTGATAACATTAAAAAGAGTTTATAGAATATTTAATTTTGCTGCTATATCAAGTGTTGCTGCAGGAACATTTCTAATAATAATAAAAACAATGATTGATTCAAAAATACATGTAGGAGCAATTTCAATTTTAAATGATGCTATATCACTAACACTAAGGGATATTGCAACAGAAATATTGCAAAACTTAATAAGTTATGGATGCATTTTAATTGCTATAGGAATAGTTACAATTATTTTAGCAAATTTAATACATAATATTAAGAAATATAAAAAGGCATATAAAAAAGAACAAGAAGATTAAAATAAGCAGTATCAAGTATTCAATATTTGATACTGCTTGTTTATTTTTTATGATATAGCAAACTTTCGAAAAAATTATCTAAAATAGGTAAATTTTTTTAAAAAAATATTGAAAAATATATCAATAACATGATATAATTTAACAGTATGAAAATAAACAGAGGAGGAAACTAATGGAAGAATTGGATTTAAAAGAATTGTTCGAAATTTTCTGGAACAAAAGGATGCAAATTATTTTAATTGTATTGATTTTTATGGTAATAGGAGTTATTTATACTATAGGTTTTGTAACACCTATATATAGTTCATCTACTTCATTAATACTAGCTTCTTCAGGAAGCACAGGAGGAGCCACAACGAATACAATAACAACAACAGATTTAACTATAAATTCAAAATTAGTGTCAACATATAGTGAACTAGTAAGAAGAAAAAGTATAATAAGAGAAGTAATAAATAACTTACAAATTGATGCAAATGAAAATGCATTAAGAAATCAAGTATCTGTAAATACTGTAAAAGATTCAGATTTAATAGAAATTACAGTAAAAAATGAAAATCCAGCATATGCAGCAAAAATTGCAAATGAAATTACAAAAGTATTTTCAGAAAAAGTAAAAGCGATATACAATATCGAAAATGTACAAGTTATTGATGAAGCAGAAATACCAAATTCTCCTTCAAATATTAACCATACACGTGATATTATAATGTTCATGTTTATAGGACTAGTTATTGCAATAGTATATGTACTAATATTAAATATGTTAGATACAACTGTAAAAACAGCAGAAGATATTGAAAAATTATTTGATACGATACCTGTATTGGTATCAATACCAGTATGTGGTAATTTACAAGAAACAAAAGCAAAGGCAAAAACAAAAGTAAAAGGGGGTAGAAGATAATGAAAAAAGAATTGATAGCACAAGAAGATCCTAAATCAACTATTTCCGAAATATTTAGAACATTAAGAACAAACATACAATTTATGAATAATAGAAATAAATTACAAACACTTCTAATTACTTCAACATTGCCAAGTGAAGGAAAAAGCTGGGTATCTTCAAACTTAGCTGTTACATTTGCACAAGCAGGAAAAAAGGTTATCTTAGTTGATGCAGATATGAGAAAAGGTAGACAATATAAAATATTCGGAACTACGCCAAGACCAGGACTTTCTAACTATTTAGCAGATTATAGTGAGGAAGAAAGCATAGATTTATCAAATTATTTAAGACCAACAGAGGTAGAAGGGCTATATCTTATGCCAGCAGGAAACGTACCACCAAACCCATCTGAATTACTGATTTCAGAAGCAATGATAAATTTAATTCAAGAATTAAAACAAGTATCTGATATTGTTATACTTGATGGACCACCAACACAACTTGTAACAGATGCTTTAATATTAACTAGAATGGTTGATTCTACAGTAGTTGTAACAGCAAGTAATCAAACCAAAAAAGATGACTTGAAAAGAATAGTTGACAATATAGAAAAAGTTGGAGGAAAAATAGCAGGTGTTGTATTAAACAAAGTAGCAATATCTGCAAAAAAATATGAACAGTCATATTATTATGGTTCTAGCAGTTCTTTTAATGAAAGCAACAAAAAAAATACTTCAACAGCATCAATGAAAAAGGCTTCTATACTTGAAAACAAAAATGTACCAAAAACAGAAATTAACAATGTTCCAACAGCACTTAAACAAAAAAACTCAAATAAAAATACACCTAAAGGTCCAACAATTGACAAGGCTAATGATATTTTAAAACAAATTAACGAGTATATTGATAATGAAAAGAAAGATTTAAAATAGTTAGGAGAAATAACTATGATTGATATGCATTCACATATATTACCCAATATTGATGATGGCGCAAAAAGTATTGAAGAAACATTTCAGCTAATAAAAGAAGCAAAAAAGGTTGGATTTAATGAAATTATTTCGACTTCTCATTATATGGAAGGATATTATGAAACAGATAATGCAGAGCGTGAAGTGTGGGTTAATGCTATATATGAGAAATTACAAGAACAAAATATAGGTGTAAAGCTATATTTAGGAAATGAAATTTATTTTTCAGAAAACATAATTAATTTATTAAAAGAAGGAAAAGCATCTACAATAAATGAGACAAACTATGTCCTTTTTGAAATGCCTTTGAATTCAGAACCCTTAAATTTATATGATATGGTTTATGAGATGTTACAATATGAAATAATACCAATATTAGCACATCCAGAAAGATATTCATTTGTACAAAGAGAACCAGAATTAGTATATGATTTAATTCAAAAAGGTGTATATATGCAAGCAAACTATGCTAGCATTATAGGACTATATGGCAAAAAGGCACAGTTTATAGTTAAAAAGTTTTTAGAAAATAATATGATACATTTTTTAGGTAGTGATGTTCATAGAAAAGGTAGCATATATCCTAAAATACCTACTATTTTAAAAGAACTAGAAGGAATAATAGGAAAAGAAAAACTAGAAGAATTGACAACAATAAATCCTAAATTTGTATTACAAAATAAAAAAATAGATATGGATGACCCAATACCAATTAAATTGTCATTTAAAGAAAAAATACTTATGGGATTAAAATAGTAGAAAATTAGATATTTTCTACTATTTTTTTCTATATATTCTATTGACTTTTTTCCTTTCTTATTATAATTTTAATGTAGATAAGAATATAGTCAAAAAACTATATAATTTGACTAAAGGAAGGAAAGAAAAAATATGGTAAAAGAATTTTACAATCAAATAGGAGGAAATTACTCAAAGGCAATTTCAAGAATGCAAAATGACGAAAGAATACAAAAATATTTAAAATTTTTCTTAATGGATGAATCATATAATCAATTAAAAACAGCAATTGAAGCAAATGATTGCGAATCAGCTTTCAGAGGTGCACATACATTAAAAGGCGTTTGTCAAAATATGGCTTTTGATAATTTAAGTAAAATTGTAGAACAAATAACAGAAGAATTAAGAGCAAATGAATTTGAAAAAGCTCTTACAACATTTCCAACTGTAAAAGAAGAATATCAAAAAGTCATTGATGGTATCAATAAAATAATATAATTATCTTATAATAAAAGGAGAAAAAAATGGAAGAACGAAATACTTTACTAATTGCAGACGATGTTATGATTAATAGAGAACTATTGAAAGATATATTTGAGGGAAAGTATAATATTTTAGAAGCAAGAGATGGAGAAGAAGCTATTGAATTGTTACATAAGTACAAAGACGAGATAGCCTTATTATTTCTAGACTTGGTTATGCCAAAAAAAGATGGACTGGAAGTAATGCACTATATGTCTTTAAACAATATGATATCTACAATTCCAGTAATAATGATTACAGGAGAAGCAACAGTTGAAAGTGATGTAAAAGCATATGAATTAGGTGCAGCAGATATAATATATAAACCATTTGAACCAGCAGTTGTAACACGTAGAGCAAAAAATATAATAGAACTATTTCAGCATAGAATATCAATTGAAAATGAATTAGCAATTAGAACGAAAGAATTAAGAGAAAGTAAAAGAAAAATTGAGCAAAGCAATATATTTCTAACGAATGCATTAAGTTCAGTAGTTGAATTTAGAAGCATGGAATCAGGTGAACATGTACAAAGAGTAAAAAGACTTACTAGAATTATGTTAAGACATTGGAGAGCTTTATTCGGACAAAAACAATTTACAGATGAACAAATTGAACTAATGGTAAATGCATCTGCTCTCCATGATGTAGGAAAAATTGCAATTCCTGATAATATTCTTTTAAAACCTGGTAGATTAACAGATGAAGAATATGAAGAAATGAAAAAACACACAATATATGGTTGCCAAATGCTAGAACATTTTAAGCAGGAAGAAACTGAATTTTATCGTTATTGTTACGAAATTTGTCGCTATCACCATGAAAGATATGATGGACGAGGATATCCAGATGGACTGTCAGGTGAGGATATTCCAGTATGGGCACAAGTAGTATCTATTGTAGACGTTTATGATGCACTTGTAAACAAAAGGGTATATAAAGCATCATTTACACCAGAAGAAACATATAGAATGATTCATAATGGAGATTGTGGAGCTTTTTCTCCAAAACTATTACAATGTTTTGATGATGCTAAAGAAGATATGATAGAAGCAACAGAATAACAAAAGAAAGGAATGATTTTCTTGAATACTAATAAAGAAAAGGCAAAAAAGAAAATAGACAAAAGAATAAAACAAAGACTAACTAAAATTAAAAGAACTAATATAGCTGTTATAATTGCACTTATACTTGCAGTAGTTGCAATAGGATATACATGCAAATGGTTTTATGAATTGTTAACAGATAGAATGATAAATTCTTCTTTACATAACATGGAAGAATTGTCAAAACATGATGAAATATCAATTACTTCCGGAATAGAGCATAGATGGAATGAAGTTAAAGGAATAGCGACAGAAATAAAACAATCAAAATTTGATACAACAGAAGAAATGTTAGAAAGTTTAAATATTAAGGCACAATCAATACAATGTATAGAAGCAGCATTACTAACAAATGAAGGAGAAAAATATAGTAGCAAATATTCAATAGGAAATGATGAAGAACTATTAACGCAATGTCAAAATATGCAAAAGGATAAATTTGTATTCAGACTAGATACTTCAAATATTTATGCAGGTGGTAAACAAGAAAAACTTGTTATTGGAATAAAATTATCACCTTTTACAGTTGAAGGAAAAAAATTCGAATATATAGTTTGCTATTATGATATTGATTCTCTATCAAAAGAACTTAAAATTGATAGCTATAATGGATTAGGATATAGTAGTGTAATAGATTTAGAAGGATATTATCTAGTATCTGTAAATAGAGAAACATCGCATTTAGAAAGAGATAACTTTTATTCTATTTTAGAAAAAGCAGAGCTTGAAGGTGGGATGACAGTAAAAAAGATACGTAATAAAATTTTGAATAAAGAAGTTTTTTCAGTGCAATATACATTAGAAGATGAAGAAAGAATCATGGTATGTACCCCAATGGAAACTATGAACTGGTATTTTGTCATGTCAGTACCTCTTAGTGTATTTGAAGCACAAATTAGTAATCTCTTAAAAATGGTTACAGCATTAGTAATCTTAATTATAATTGCAATAGCTATAGTTGTATTATTGGTATTTACAAATCATTCTCAAAAAAACTTAGTGAATTTTGAAGTACAACACCGTAATGAATTAGAAGAAGCACTTGCTTTAGCAGAACAGGCAAACAAAGCAAAAACAATATTTTTAAATAATATGTCACATGATATTCGTACACCAATGAATGCAATTATAGGCTTTACAAATCTTGCAACTAAATATATTGATGATAAGGAAAAAGTACAAGATTATTTAGGAAAAATAGGAAAATCATCAAATCACCTATTGTCTTTGATAAATGATGTTTTAGATATGAGTAGAATTGAATCAGGAAAAGTTCATTTAGAAGAAAAAGAAGAAAATGTAATAGAAATATTAGATGGAATTGAAAATATCGTTCAAGCTGATATTCAAACAAAACGATTAAACTTCAATATAGAAAAAATAAATATACAAGATGAAGATGTTTTTTGTGATAAGCTTAGGGTAAATCAAATTCTTATCAATTTGATATCAAATGCTATAAAGTTCACAGAATCAGGTGGTATGATAAATGTAACTGTTACAGAAAAAAAAGCAACAAAAAAAGGATATGCAATATATGAATTTAAAATAAAGGATACAGGAATTGGAATTAGTAAAGAGTTTCTAGAAGAAATTTTTGAACCTTTTACAAGAGAACGCACTTCTACAGTAAGTGGTATACAAGGAACAGGACTAGGAATGAGTATCACAAAAAATCTTGTTGACATGATGGATGGTAAAATCACAGTAAAAAGTGAAGTTGGAAAAGGCACAGAATTTGTTGTAAAGCTTGAATTTAAAATTCAAAAGGAAAGCAAGAAAAATGAAGAAGTTAAAGAAGCAGTTGATTTTAAAGGAAAAAGAATACTTCTTGCTGAAGACAATTTAATGAATAGGGAAATTGCAACAGAATATTTACAAGATTTTGGATTTTTAGTTGAAAATGCTGAAAATGGTAAAGAGGCTTGTGACATTTTAGAAAATGCAGAACCAGAATATTTTGACTTAGTTTTAATGGATATTCAAATGCCTGTAATGAATGGATTTGAAGCAACTCAAAAAATAAGGAGTTTTAAAGACAAAAAAATAGCAAATATTCCTATAATAGCAATGACAGCTAATGCCTTTGAAGAAGATAAAAAAGCAGCAGAAAATGCTGGAATGAATGGACATCTTGCAAAACCAATAGATGTAGAAAAATTATTGGACACATTAAAGAAAATTTTAAAATAGGGGATAGATAAATGAATAAAAAAGTAATAATTATTTTATCAATAGTAATAGTTTTAATTATAATAGCATTAGGAGGATATTTTTTACTTAATCCTGAAATTTTTACTAAAAAAGTAACAAATTCAAAACAAGACGAAAAAAAAGAGATTACTTTAAATATAAAAACACCAATATTACAGATGACAGCCTATGCAGATGAAGAGATAAATGATACTTATACTTTTTTGAAAAAAGTGGCAAGTGACTTTGAAAAAGAATATAAAGATGCAAATGTTAAAATAAAAGTAAAGCAATTTGAAAAGGAAGATGAGAATGAGGAAATAATAGGATGCTTTGATACAAACGAAGCTACAGATGTCCTATATGAGGAATATTTTAACATGTCAACATATATTCATACAGGTAAAGTTGTACCTTTGGATGATATTATTACAGAAGAAATAAGCAATGATATTGATAATAACTATTGGGAAATAAGTAAATTAAATAATAAAACATATATGATGCCATTTTTAGGTATGCAAAATACATTATGTTATAATAAAGATTTATTTAAACAAGTAGGACTTCAAAAATATATAACAGATGAAGACGTTGTCCAAAACTGGTCATTACAAGATTTTGAAATAATACTTTCAACACTTCAAAAGAAATTACCTAAAAATGTATATCCTATGTTAATGTATGGAAAAAATGAAATGGGAGATACTCATGTTATTACATTACTTCGTAGTAGAGGAAGTACATTCTTTGATGAAAACGGAAGAATTAAATTAAATACTCCAGAAGGAATAAAAGCAGTCCAATGGCTAATGGATTGTAACAAAAAGGGATACTTCCCAACAAATGCGGAAAATATTGAAATAGATGATTGCTATAATTTATTCATGAACGGACAATTAGCAATATATATAAATAATGCAGTATTAGATGCATCACTTAGAAAAACTAATATAAATTATGGACATGTGAATTTTCCTTCAATTGATGGAAAAGGTTTTAATACAACATTTCTTAATGGATTCGAAGTATTTGATAATGATGACGAAGAAAAATTACAAGTAGCTAAAGATTTTGTAAAATATGTATATGAAAATGAAAAATGGCTAGATTATTCAGCTGGTGCAATACCATGTAGCAACCGTGTAGCTACTAAATTTGCAGAACAATTGAAGGATAAACAAAAATATATTGATAATTTAGATTCTGGATGGAATTTTACAGGAAATAACCCAAATTGGAGAAATGTAAGAGCAGTATTTTATCCAAATATTCAAGAATTGCTATATGGAGAAAAATCAGCAGAAGAAATTGCAAAACAAATAGAAAACACATGCAATACTGCAATAGAAAAAGGATATGAAAATAGTAAATTACATGATTAAAATGAGGGTGTCCTAAAATAGGAACTCGAAAGCAAAAATTCCAGTGAGAAATCGCTGGAATTTTTGTATATAAAAATATGAAAAAATACTGACAAATCAATACTTTAATGATATAATTTGAGTATAAAAAGTAGAGATTTTGGAGGTATAAAATGGGATTTAAATATTATGAACAAAATCAATTAATGATACCAATGGA